>CAITZN010000704.1 GCA_903896915.1 uncultured bacterium | reverse complement strand
GTGCCGCATCAAGTTCGATCACCAGACCGGCAACCCGCGCCTTTACCAGCGCTCGGATGGGACCATCGCTGCATCCTACGAAGCCAGCATCAAGGAATGCACCGTCATCTCGAAGAACAAGAACGGCGCGAATGGCAATGGCGTTCTTTCCAACGGAGGAGGGGATTTTGAACCGCAAGGCCAACAGTTTGTGAACCAGCCCCAGACTCAACCCCAACCGCAGCAGTTTGTTCCCCAACAGCCTGCCACCAATCAACCACAGTATCAGCAGCCTGTGAATCAGCCCCAATACCAGCAGCCGCAACCTCCACAGTTCAACCCACAGCAGGGCCAGCAATTCCAGCAACCACAGCAGCAAGCTCAACCGCCGGCTAATCAGCAGCCTGGCCGGTTCACCGTTCCGCCCCAGCAGCAACAGCCTCGCCAGAATCGCTCATGGTAATCCACAGCAACGATGGGAGGGCAATCCTGCCCTCCCATAAATCCTATTTTCCCTCGGAGGAATTCGCAATGAGAAATATCGATCGAAAAATCTACGAAGATATCTGGATGCAGTCTCTTGACGACAAGCATCGACTGGCCTGGATCATGCTGAACAATAGCGTATGCGACGACCAAGGCCGCTTTGAGTTAAATCCCCGGACTATGCGCCTGTCCATGTTCTTCGGGGATCAGATTTCCGATAACGAAATCAAGGGCGTGGTTAATAATTTTGTTACCGCCAAAAAGATCCTGCATTATGAGGTTGATGGCATCCAGTATTTCCAGGTAATCAATTGGTGGAAATACCAGAGCCAATCGTCCTACATGGCGGCCAGCAAATTCCCTGCACCTGATGGTTGGACAGACCGATTCCACTTCACAGGCAAGAACCGGAAGCACATAAAGAGCGACAACTGGAATGATGGCGTGGCCGGTTTTATCACGCTGGATCAGGTTTTCGCGAACCAGCAGTGACCTGACCCATGTCGAACCCCTGTTGTCACCCTTGCCTTATCCCTGTCCTGACATCTGATGACAGGGGTTCGATAAAGATAATGTTAAAGATAAAGAGAAAGATAATGATAAAGAGAAAGTAAATACATGGCTGCTACGCAGCTTGAAAACCGCAAAGAACGCGGTTTTCAATGCCTATAGAGCAGTTCAAAATCCTTCGAAGGGAATGATAAACACCTTGTTCCCTATTATGGAAATGTAAATCTCAAGATTTATGAATCCATTCAAGTGAAATAAAACTTGAAGGCAAGTTCTCTAGAATTAACAGATCTAAAGAGTCCGACTAAGAGATCGACCAATCTATTGAAAGGTTAACTCTACATTGCGTTTAGCGCGAAAGGACAGAATTGTTCGAATATCCTGATGATGATTTGGGACACCGTTTCATTGTGTCCGGTGGTGAAGTCGTAGACATCGACGAGCAAGTATCCCCTCGGCCGCTCGATTTAAGTATTTCACACAGAATTGCTCCCTGGGAGCGAGAATACAGAAAGGAACTCAGAAAACAAATGGAAGAACAAGAGAAAGTTGAAACCATGCTCTACCAACTGCACGATTGCGAACAAGCTCTGATTGCTCTCCAAATGAAGCAGGATGAACTGATCGACCAGGTGATGCCGGATGAAGTCAAACAAGCTATTGCTGAAATCCATGCCGAGTTTGATCCCCGGATGTCCATAGCTGCTGCCAATGTTGAAAACATCAAGCAGGTTATCCGAGTAGAAATCCTCAAGCTTGGCCGCACCGTGGAGAATGAGTTCTACCAGGTTCAGTGGAAGAAAGGGCGCAGCGGCGGTTTCGATACAAAAATGCTGGAAGGGATGGCCAGGCTGATCCCGCAGCTCAATGATGCCCGCAGGCCCGATAGCGAACCGACCGTTTCTTTCAATCCCAAGAGATAGGTGACAAACATGAACGCAATCGTAAAAGGTTCACTCTCGCAGATCGCCAAGGAAACCGGCAGGACGCTTGCCGAAAGCTGGATCAATGTCGATGCCGTCATCCTCGTGGATATCTCGCTGTCCATGACTGAGTGCGACGCGCGCGGTGGCAAGTCACGCTATGACGTTGCCCAGGAAGAACTGACCGAGCTGCAGAACAGCCTGCCCGGTAAGATCGCCATTGTTGCCTTTTCC
>CAITZN010000703.1 GCA_903896915.1 uncultured bacterium | reverse complement strand
TTTCCAAGAATATCGGTGGCCTTCACCCCGGACAGTTCTTCCATGGCCCGATTCCAGATGATTACTTTCCCTGCCTTGTCAATCGCAAAAGTGGCGTCAGGGAGGAACTCGATAATGCTCGCCAATCGTTGGACGGATTCCTTGAGAGATTCATTGGTCAATTTACGGTTGCCAACATGCATCGAGTTTCCCAGGATAGCTGGTCGTCCCTCGTAAGAGATGGCTGTGACTGTCTCTATAACCCGTCTGATCTCCCCTTGCCTCGTCATGATCCTGAACTCATATGGCGTTGTGCGTTCACCTCGCAGCATTGCACGCGAATTCTCTCTCATTTCGTTAAGATCCTCATTGTAAACGAAAATTATAGTACTCTTGCCAATCAATTCATCTGATTGATACCCGGCGCAGGAGGCGGAACTATGGTTGATAAACCTAAATTTTCCATCCTGAACGACATAGATGCCCGAGAACGATTTTTCTATAAGTGTTCTGAAAATCTCTCCGCTCTCTTGCAGAGTTTGTTCCTTTTGCTTGGGTCCGGGAAATTTTCCCTCTAATTCCTCCATGTTGGGCTTCTGTCTCTTGTTGGTAGATTTTACAGCCATTTTGATTTCCTGTGCCTGAGGCATTCAGATGTTTATTGTAAGCAATAACAGACGATTACGATGCGAGCGCTGGCGAAGTGTTGTATTGTTTTTGCAAGTGCTTGTAATGATTACATTCCATCTGGAGATGGGTACGCTCACAATCTGAAAGATAGTGAAAAGGATCTCTAAAATTTTGGTTTATCCGCGCTGTGACCGGCATAGGCTCTGAAAGAGGATCAAGTCTTCCCCAGTTCAATAATCGCCTCGATCTCAAGGGGCGCGCCCAGAGGCAGGGCCGCAACCTGCACCGCGCTCCGGGCCGGATAGGGCTCGCTGAAATACTGGGTGTAGACGGCATTGACTCGCTGGAAATTAGCGATATCGGTCAGGAAGACCGTTACCTTGACCGCGTTGGCAAGGCTGGTGCCGCCTGCTTCGGCCAGGGCGCTTAGGTTGCGGAAGACCAGATGGGCGTGATCCTCGATGCTGCCCTCGGGTATCTTCCCTGTTTGAGGGTCGATGGGGATGGTGCCCGAGGTAAACAGTAGGGATCCGGTTGCGATAGCCTGGGAGTAGGGACCGACCGCAGCCGGTGCCTTGTCGGTATGGATGGGGGTTCTCTTCATGGTTGTTGTCCTTGTACGTGTCTGTGGATAATTTCCTTTGCTGATATCAGGGCGGTGGCAGCGGCGGAAACGATATTGCCGGCTACGCCCGGGCCGTCCCCGGCGACAAAAAGGCCCCGGATCGCTGTTTCCAGATGGTTATCGGTTTCCACCTGAGTGGCGAAGAATTTGATCTCTGGGGCATACAACAGGGTCTCGTCATTGGTGACGCCGGGAACGATCTGATTGAGTTGTTCCAGGCCGTCGATCAGGTTGGTGAGGATGCGCTCCGGCAAGGCCATGGCGATATCGCCGCAGACCACGTTTTTCAGGGTCGGTTCGATGTAGCTGTTATGAATCCGGTTCCAGGTTGACCTGCGGCCGCGCTTGAGATCGCCGTAGCGCTGGAGGATCGGCTTGCCGCCGCCGATCAGGGTGGCCAGTTTGCCGATGGATTCGCCATAGGCCTGGTTGTCTTCGACCGGGTCGGTCAGCACCACCTTGGAGAGAAAAGCGAAGTTGGAGTTGTCGGATTTTTTGTCCATCAGGGCGTGCCCGTTGACACAGACAAAATTTTGGTAGTTCTCAAGGGCGACATAGCCGCCGAAGTTGGTGCAGAAGGTGCGGGTCTGGTCGTCGTACTTGGAGGTGCGGATGAAAAAGGTCGGGTCGTAGATGATCGAGCAGAGATCCTGCATGATTTCGTTATGCACCTCGACCCGCACGCCGACTTCGATGCCGCGCTGCGAGATGCTGATACCGTTTCGGGCGGCGATATCAGCCACCCACTCGGCACCGACACGTCCTGGAGCCAGGATGACGTTGGGCGCATGGTATGAGCCGCGCTCGGTGACCACTCCTGTCACCCGGCCATCCTCTACCATGATATCCTTGACTACCTCGGAGTGGTGCAAGGTCGCCCCCTTGTCTTCGATATATTGGGCCATTGCGGCGATATGGCGGGGCAGGTTGTCGCTGCCGAGGTGTTTTTGCTTGATGATAAGGAGATCTATCCCGTTTTTCCGGGCTTCCTTGCGGATGTTGCGGGCGGCCTCCATGTCGGTGGGGAAGACCTGACCATCCATGCCAAACCGGTTAAAGATGGCTTCGGTCTCATCGATCAGTTGACAGGCTTCGGTCGTGTCGAGGAACTGGGTAAGGTCGGTTTTGCCCAGCTTGTGGATGAAATTGAGCTTGCCGTCGGAGAATAGACCGGCACCACCGATGCCGCAGAGGATGTTGCATGGACGGCAGTGGAGGCAGTCACCGTCGTTGATTGGGCACTTGCGCTTCAGTGGTGGTTTGCCTTTTTCTATCAGCAGAATTTTGAGCGTTGAGTGTTCGCTGAGATAGTAGGCGGCGAAAAGACCGGCCGGTCCTCCACCGACAATGATGACATCATACACCTGTGACTGTGCGGTTTTGGTCATAGCTCTCCGTCAGGCGAATGCCGGCAATGGCTGGCAACCGGCAGAATTATCTTCGCTAAGAAGATGATTTAAGAAGGAAACCATGGTGCTTTAATATTCTTCGTTCTGCCATATTTTATACGGAATGACCAGCCCTTTCCGTCAAACGGCAGGTGGACGAAAGACTCTGTTGGGGCGCTGTTCGCAGGGTCGAAGAGAGGATAAGGGAAAATTAAGGATATCAGCGCCAGATAATGAATAATTTTCATCAACCATTGCTTCGATTTGGTGTATCGTAATAGAAGCGTTCGCAGGAATATCTTCTCGGTTGCTTGACTGCTGTAAGGATTTTTTACGGATCCCTTCTTCCTTTTGGAGCACTCCACCATGAAAAAATGCCATTTTTCCGAACTCGGGCTGGTCAATACCAAGGCTATGTTTCAGCAGGCGATGCAGGAGCAGTTTGCGGTCCCTGCCTACAATTTCAACAATATGGAACAGTTGCAAGCCATCGTCATCGGCTGCTCCCAATCCGCATCGCCGGTGATCATCCAGGTGTCGGGTAGTGCCCGCAGCTATATAGGTACTGCTTTTCTGCCGCATATGGCGGCGGCTGCGGTCGAACTGGCCAAGGAAACCGGCACTGCTGTGCCCATCGCCCTCCATCTCGATCACGGCTCCAATTTTGAACTGGCCAAGGATTGTATAGATTCTGGTTTTTCCTCGGTGATGATCGATGCTTCGCATCATTCTTTTGCCGATAACGTTGCCCTGACCAAGAAGGTGGTCGAGTACGCCCATGCCCATGAGGTGACGGTAGAGGCCGAACTCGGCGTGCTTGCCGGGATTGAGGACGAGGTGAGTGCCGAGAAATCTTCATACACACGACCCGAGGAGGTCGAACGGTTTTTGCGTGAGACCGGAGTTGACAGTCTGGCCATTTCCATCGGTACTTCGCACGGTGCCTTTAAGTTTAAATTGCAGCCCGGTCAGGAACCACCGCCTCTGCGTTTTGACATTCTGGATGAGATCGAACAACTGGTGCCCGGTTTCCCCATCGTCCTGCACGGGGCCTCTTCAGTAACTCTCGCCCATGTGGAGATGATTAACCGTTATGGTGGCAGGATGGACAACACCGCCGGGATTCCGGAAGAACAGTTGCGAAGGGCTGCAGCCTCGGCAGTTTGCAAGGTGAACATCGACAGTGATGGCCGCCTGGCCATGACCGCCATTATCCGTAAAATTTTTACTGAAAAACCGGGAGAATTCGATCCGAGGAAATATCTTGGAGCGGCGCGTGACGAACTGATTGCCATGGTAATTCACAAAAATACCACGGTTCTGGGCAGTGCCGGGCGGGTCAAATAACCTTTTCTGCGAGTTGAGTTGTGTGCGGCCTGGAATGTGCCCTCGTTTTGCGTTCAAAGGGCACGCAACCGGGAAAAAGGTTGAACTGGGGAAAAAGCTGTGGTCCAATGCTAGAGAAGGACGGTGATTCACCGTCTGGAACACGATGCGGCAGGCGGGGATACAGTGCTTGCCGGAAGAGCAGTGACAATGAATGTCGGAGCTCGTCAGGCCTGAAAGGATTGGATGTCTATGAAAGATGATGGCAATCTGGTGTGGATTGACCTGGAAATGACCGGGTTGAATCCCTCTACAGATAAGATCCTGGAAGTGGCGACGGTTATCACCAACTCCCAGTTGGAGATCCTTGCCGACGGACCGGTCCTCGCCATTCATCAGCCGGAAGAGGTTTTGGCGGCCATGGACCGTTGGAATATCGACCAACATCGGCAGTCGGGGTTGATCGAGCGGGTCCAGAAGAGTACTTATACTTGCCGTCAGGCGGAACTGGAAACCCTATCCTTTCTCAAGCAGTGGGTGGGAGACCGGATATCGCCCTTGTGCGGCAACTCAGTCTGGCATGACCGGCGCTTTCTCGCCCACTACATGCCGGAGTTGGAGCATTATTTCCATTACCGCAATATCGATGTCAGCACCCTCAAAGAACTGGCGCTACGCTGGGCTCCAGGCCTTGCGAAGTTCGACAAGGAATGCCAGCATCTGGCCCTGGCTGATATTCGGGAATCGATAGCTGAGCTCAAACATTACGGCGACAACTTCATTAAGAAGTGATAGCTGATCAAGTTGTTGAGCCTGTAGGGGGGGATTGGTTGTCTTCCTACAGACTTAAACCCTGCCCTGTCTTATTCTCCTGTTTTCACCCCCCATATTTCCTCCGCATACTCCTTAATGGTCCGGTCGCTGGAGAATTTGCCCATCCGTGCCACATTCAGGATCGATTTTTTTACCCAGGTGCTTTGATCAGCATAGACTCTGCCAACCAGTTGCTGGCATTGCAGGTAGGATTCAAGATCGGACAGGAGCAGGTAGGGGTCATTCTCGCTGAGCAAGTCGTTGACCAGTGGCCGAAAGAGTTCAGTGTCACCATTGCTGAAGGCGCCGCCCGCGATGGAATCAATAATGTCGCGGACATCAGGGTTGTTTTCGTAAATCTGGTAGGGTTTTCGTGATTTGCATTTTTTCTCGTAAGCGGCTTCTTCCGCGGTCATGCCAAAAATAAAGATATTTTCTTCCCCAACTTCTTCGCGGATTTCAATATTGGCGCCATCAAGAGTGCCGATGGTCAGGGCGCCGTTGAGGGCGAATTTCATATTGCCGGTGCCGGAGGCCTCGGTGCCAGCGGTCGATATCTGCTCGGAGAGATCAGCAGCAGGGATGATCCGTTCCGCCAGCGACACGCAGTAGTTGGGGATAAAAACCACTTTCAGGCGGTCTCCGACCCGGGGGTCGCTGTTGACGACCTCGCCGACCGAGTTGATCAGCTTGATGATAAGCTTGGCTCGGTGATAGGAGGGCGCGGCTTTGCCTGCGAAAATGATGGTGCGCGGGGTTACCGGCTCGTCAGGCCGGGTGATCATCCGGTGGTACAGGCGGATGACGTGTAGCACATTGAGCAGCTGTCGTTTGTATTCGTGGATTCGTTTGACATGGATGTCGAACAGGGAGGTCGGGTCCACGATGATGTCGCAGGTTGAGGCAATGATATTAGCCAACCGCTTTTTGTTGGCCAGTTTTACCGCCTGCCATTCTTGATGAAATGCCGGATCGTCGCTGAACTGTTCGAGGGCTCGAAGTTTGTCGAGGTCAACAACCCAGTCGTAACCGATTTTGTCGCCGATGAGACGAGCGAGCCTCTGGTTGCATTTAAGTAGCCAGCGGCGGGGCGTGATGCCGTTGGTTTTGGAGTTAATTTTGTCTGGATACATCTCATGGAAGTTGCGGAACAGGAAGGTTTTCAGCAGCTCAGAATGGAGGGCCGCGACCCCATTCACCGAATGGCTGCCGATTATGGCAAGATTGGCCATGCGCACCCGGCGTCCCGAACTTTCGTCAATGAGGGACATCTCCTGCAGTTTGCGAGTGTTGCCCGGATAAAGGGTGGCAACCTCTGCCAGGAAACGGCGGTTGATTTCGTAGATGATCTCCAGATGCCGTGGTAGTACCTGGCCGAGCATATCCACCGGCCAGGTTTCGAGGGCCTCGGGCATGAGGGTGTGGTTAGTGTAGGCAAAGGTTCGGACGGATAAATTCCAGGCTACCTCCCAGCTCAAGCCCTCTAGATCAAGGAAGATGCGCATCAGCTCGGGGATGGCGATGGCGGGATGGGTGTCGTTGAGCTGCACCGCCACCTGGTTAGGGAAATCGTCGAAGGTTGTGTTTTCCTTACGGTAGCGGCGGAGGATATCCTGGAAGGTGGCGGCCACAAAGAAATACTGCTGCTTGAGGCGCAGTTCCTGGCCTACGCTGATATCATCGCTGGGATAGAGCACCTTGGAGATGGTTTCCGATTTGACCTTGCTCTCTACGGCACTGATGTAATCGCCAGCGTTGAAGGAGCGGAGATCCAACTCCCGCGAGGCTTTGGCGCGCCACAGACGCATGTTAATGACGTGATCGTTGTTGAACCCTGGCACCAGCATGTCACAGGCCATGGCCATGACGACCTCGGAGTCGGTCCAGCTGGCTCGGTAGCAGCCGTTCTCATCAATGGTGGTGGTAACGTGGCCGTAAAATTGGACCGGATACATGAAGGAGGTCCGTTCGTACATCCAGGGTGAGCCGAGCCGCAGCCAACTGTCCGGAGTTTCGACCTGGTAGCCGTCCACGATTTTCTGATTGAACAGGCCGAAATCGTAACGGATACCGTAGCCGTAGGCCGGGATCTTCATGGTGGCGATGGAATCCATGAAGCAGGAAGCGAGTCGCCCCAGGCCGCCATTGCCGAGAGCTGCGTCCTCTTCGCATTCACGAAGGGTTTCCAGATCGTACCCCAACTGTTCCAAGGCCTGGGTGACCTCATCCATCAAACCCATGTTGATGATGGCGTTGCCGAGCGAGCGGCCGACCAGGAATTCGAGGGAGAGGTAATAGACCCGTTTCATCTTGCCGGCATAGAAGGTCTTCTGGGTCTTGATCCATTTTTCCATCAGGACGTCGCGCAGAGCGTAGGAAAGTGCCCGATAGACATCTGGGTCACCGGCCCGGTCGGGATCGCGGCCCTGGAAACTCATCAGGTGGTGATGGATGCACTGTTTGAACTGCTCCACCCCGGTGCTCTGGAAAATGGAGTTGTAGGCGTTGATGGTCGAGGTTTCTGCGTGCTGATCCATAAAAAGCCTCCAGAGGGCTGCTCAATGTTGACGCTTAGTGATTTTTTTCGAAACGATATTTGTATTGTAGCGTATTAAAATCGAGCAGGCAAATGGGGTTTGTCTTTGCGCCTGCAATTCTCTGCGTCAACCTCCCGCATGTTGGATTCCGTAATGAAAAACCGGCCTCCAAAGGCTGCAGGCGGGAGATGGCCCAATTTCGGGTTTTTGGTGGAAATGTTGAGATTGCTCAGTGCGTCGTACGGTTGAGCATGGCACAGAAAAGGCCAGCGAGTAATAACCCTATCCCGATAAAACCTCGTGGAATTACAGTATTCATCGGGGTGTCCGGAGGGATGGCCAGAACCACATATCCTGAACCGACAAACAGCAGTGCCAGGATAAGGGTTATGCGACGCCGGATGAAGCGGCGCCGCTGGATTTGTTCAAAGGTCGGGTCCGGTTTCATGGCAATTTGCCAGCTGTAATCATCCTGGCATAGAGGATATGGGGAGAAATCCAGGTGATCAGGTCATCGAAAGCAGTCTCATTGTAACCGGCTGAAACAAAATCCCTGTTGCTCGCTATCCGGTAAACGGTTCCGGACGGCCCGCCTCCCGCCGTAGTTTCGCCAGCATTTGCCACCTCATCGGCCGAAGTGAAATCAGGCCAGTTTTTCCCCATGGAAAGAATGACAACCGGGATGGTATTGGCAATCACATTGCTGCAGGCCGCCTCACGACAGATACGCAGATCCGGAGTCAGAGCGGCCATGGTTAAAGTCTGCATTCGGTTGGTGGTGGTAAAGGCGTTGCTGTTGGCCGTTGTCACCGTGTAGCGCAAAGGATTATTCCAGGGATCAAGCAACAGGCCATCGGCGTTTACTGTTCCCCTGAGGCCCAGAGTCGCAGAGGGGACAAACCCGTGCTGGAGCGCACAGGCTCCTCCTCCCACCGGCAGTTCCGTGCCGTTACTGGTCGGGATTGCCGGGCAGGGCAGGCGACCGTTTGCCTGTGCGTATCCATAGAGCGCCTCGGTAATTTCAGCCAATTGGGCCTGGACATCGCTGCGCCGGGTATTTTCCGTCGTCTGGCTTAAGGACATCATCAACCCACTCAGCATCAGAGAAATAATGACCATAACAATAGCCATTTCTACGAGGGTGAATCCGGCTATATTGTTAGGTGCCTTCATAGACCTTCTCCTTAACAGCGGGGTTGGCTCCGACTGATCGTAGTGGTACCGAAAGTCAGGGTGTAGGTTATTCCGCATCCGGAAAAAACAAGGGCGGCACGATCGCTGGATATTTGTGCGTAGGCCGTGGTCGCCAGCCAGTTGTTAGTAGTGAGCCACTGCGGCGCTCCGGCGAGTGCGCCTGCCAACGTCGCCTGGTCGGCAGGATAGGCGCCGTTGGCGGTATGATAGGTATCAAGGTGTTTTTTTATTTCAGCAGCGACTTTGGTCGTGACCAGCGGCATCAGTTCGCTGCGCCGGATCGGCAAAATTCTGTCATTGAAATTCGCTGGATTTACTGGATAGCTGCTCACAAAATTGGAACCACCTACATTGCCTGCTTCCAGATAGTTGGCCGCGTTCTGGCTGGGACGGGTCTGACCGTTCAAGGCCGGACCGGGGGCGATGAGAACTGCAGCAATATCGCCTTGGCCATCAAGGGTCAGGGTGCCGGGTGTTGTGCTGTTGAGTGTATTGTTGACCCCCGCATTGGGCGTGGCAACAAAGGCATTGGCCACAGCATACCAGAATTGTTGATCGACACCAGAACCATGATCGGTAAGAGGAAAGATATTCCCCGAAGGCAGCGTGATCGAGTGGGGCAGACGGCCAATTGCATTCGGACCGCACGGTGCATTAGGCGCCCCGTAAGGCGGGAGGGGCACCCCGTTGACGTCGAATGCCGGTGCATCGGTATCCGGGCACATCAGGTGAGCGGGTCCCGCTCCTGTTGGCGGATAATTGTCGGCATACATCACCGCATAGGCGATCAGCGCCTCCTTCGCCTGGGAGAGGGCCTCGGAGGTGGCCGCATCCTGGCGCAGTTGCGCCTTTCTGGCGCTGAAGCCCTTGAGCAGAACCCCCATGGTGCCCATGACCAGGATCAGCATCATGATCAACAGAGCCGCCCCGCGCTGGGAGCAAAAGATTCTTAGGGAAAAGCTATTTTTGGCCATGGTGCCTCTGTGGGGTCTGCTACGGTTTCGGGGCGCCGTAACCCCCGGGAACCGGGATAGGCCCGGCAGGCGCTTTGATCAATGGGGCTGGCTCCGCAGCCGATTGAGCCTTAGGTGTGGCAGCTTTGGGGGCCGGTTCATAGGCTTCTCGTATCCGGCCGGTGGTTAGATCGAGTGTCTGTCCAGGCCGGAGCCGGTAAGACTTGCCTGTTGCCGGCATCTGGAGCAGAATCTGTCCGGCAAAGAAAGGCGAGCGGGGTACCACATATGCAGGGAGATCAGTCTTGGTGTATTTGAGATCATTAAGCCATAGGGCCTGAAATCCACTCTTCTTAGTTACTGTTCCTTTCAGAGCAAAAAACTGCGGTTTGTCCTCCGTGACCTTAGGGTCGTCCGATTGATTTTGTCCAGACACACGAGCCCCAGTGGACGCCCAGCG
>CAITZN010000702.1 GCA_903896915.1 uncultured bacterium | reverse complement strand
TTTTCTTCTCGGCCGAACATGTCAAGCGCTATGCCCAGGTCGTCACCCTGGGCCAGACCGTGGTCGACAACCTGTTCCCCGCCGGCACCAACGCGCTCGGCCGGTATGTTCTGATCGGCAACGCGCCCTTCCTGATCATCGGCATCATGAGCAGCAAAGGCTCTACCCCGCGCGGCGACGATCTGGATAACTCGGTATGGCTAGCCTACCATCAATCACGATCCGCACGCTCTTGCCCCCTCGTGGGCTTATCAAAAAGAGAGCAAACGCCAACATTGATGCCCGAATCAAATCTATTGGCGATCTCAGTGAATAAGGTTTCTGCCTGGGCGATAACAGCTTCCGGCAACTTGATAGCTCTCTCTGCCCACTCGGAAACCAGATGGATGGCAACCGACGCTTTCCAACCATTAGGCAATGGCTCATCCTGGGTTCCGGGGTGCTGATTCTGGCTTCACGCTACCAGAGTTGCAACGAGCGCGCTGAGTAGGGCCCTTCCCCTTTTGCGAGCATTGTGGACGAACTGGAAGAAGGCGAGGTAGATCGGGAGCTTCTCCTGGGAAATGCCTCGGTGAGGCCGGAGCCAGGAACGCAGGAGCGACCAGAAGCCTTCCATGGTGTTGACGTGGACCTCGCAGTGGCCGTCACCGTCCTCGTCCCGAGCATACTCGCCCCGGCCATGGCAGACGGTATTGTGTTGGTAGCCCCAGGCCGGAAGCCGATCATAAATGTTGTACTCGTCAGTGTAGATCAAGGCCCCCTTCGCAACGCATTTATCAATGATTGGCTTGATTGTGACCTGCTTAACGTTCGCGAGCATATGAAGGACGACTTGTCCACCTCGCTGGATCAAGCCGAGGATCGGCGGTTTTTCTTTCTCCAACGTGCCTCGTCCCGGCGCCCCCTTGAGCCGGCGGCAACGTCCCTCGCGGCCTTTTTTTTGACGGCTTCGGGGTTCCCTTTGTGTCCAGCGACAACGTAGACCTCGTCGGCTTCGACCTCGCCATCAAGGACAACATCAGGAACCTTGACAACGAGTCCCTCGCGCAGATGTGTCGCCATGGTGTGGGCGTCATCCTCGTTCAGGCCCAACTCTTTGGCGATCTGGCAGTTGGATAGATTCAGCCCCATGAAGTACAAGCAGAGAACCCACACCCGCAATGGCTGATGGTGCCCAGCAAGAACAGTCCCAGACAGATCATCAAAGCGAGCATCACAGTCTTTGCATCGATAGCGCTGCCGATGACGCTGAGTATCATCATGGCCATGGCGGACCACCGTTCCACCGCAGCACTTGACGCAACGCACACCATTGGGCCAGCGGTGTTGACGGATTAGCTCAAAGCACTTCGCATCGTCGATCAAGGACGCCAGATTAATCAGGTCAGTGGCGAGCATATCGATCGGCCCAAGCGATGGATGAGGCCTCCATCGAATCAACCGAAAGGCGCGGACGCAACGGCCAATCCGCTATCGCGCATGAGTCCTATCGACGCAGCACGGCACCGGTGGCCAACACCCCGGAACCCAGGATGAGCCACCAGTGTTTTTTTATCGGAGGAGACGCCCTTCGGGCGTGATGGACCGCGTCGATATCAATCCATACGGACAATCCATCGCATAACTGTCTGGGAGCACATTCCTTATTAGGGCATGGGTTTCCGAGTTCGGCATGTGACCGGAAATGGTCATCATGGATGGGGGCAGGTGGAGTGCGAATGCCTCGGTAAATTGTACCGCGCATTGGTTGGGCGGACGGATGGGGACATTTTGTTTCAGGTAGTTGAGATTGTTTGTGCATATTTCCCCCGGACATCACTGGGCTGACCGTAACCTACAACGCCGTTTGTGCCAAGGATGCCGTGCCATGTGCTTTATCGCACCATGACACGTTGACCGCACATGGATAGGCATTTCTAAGTAAATATCCCCCGGCAAAGCCGGGGGCTTTATTAGATTGGCCGCTCAAAGCGGCGGGTCGGGTCGCTAACGCGGCCCGAAGAATTAGAGGCCGCTTGAAGCGGCCGGGTGGTGTCGCTGACGTGACAACAGGAATGCCCTTCCCCAACCCGACGCTGCGTCTGCTCCGCTAGCTTCATGATAACCTCACCCACATGCTGTCGTAACTAC
>CAITZN010000701.1 GCA_903896915.1 uncultured bacterium | reverse complement strand
GGCGATCCAGTGTGGGCTCGGTATAATCCGCCTTTTACTCCCTGGTTTTTACGACGCAACGAAATCCTTATCCCGGTGCGTGCAGTTAACAACTAAGCATAATAGTGCCGATCGAATGCCAAGGAGCTCGTATTTCAGACATTTTCTTTGCGATCTGCTAACTGCTCCCCTTTGTGGTGGATGATTTTTGCACCACCGACCAAGATATTTTCAAGTGCATCTGTATGCTTGGCTATCGACAGTTCGTATCATACCTGATTCGTATATCAAAAAAACTGGACTAAGTGATTTGAAAAATCATAGTTTTCAACTCTTCGCCTGTAAGGTCTCCATGTTTAAATATTTATTATTTTTACTTATGATTGCAACCTATTGCACCCCTCTGTGCCTTGCTGCTGATTTCAGAGATACGGAATGGGGCATGTCGAGTGAGCAGGTACAATCGCTAGAAAAAACCGAACCTGTTTATCCCAAAAAAGACACCTTAACTTTTAGGGGTAAGGTCGCGGGGAAACGAGTTGATATCATATATGAATTTAAAAATGACAAACTGAAAGCTGGAATATATATTTTCACCGAAAAAAACAGTAACAACAATGTTTACCTGCAAGATTATGAAAAAACCAATGAGTTTCTTGACTTAAAATATGGCATTCCTGACTCCAGAAAAACTTCATGGAACAATGAGATGTACAAAGAAAAAAGAGGGTATCACGGCCTTGCCGTGTCTCTTGGACATCTCGCCTTAGAGTCAACCTGGAACAAAGAAAAAACCAAAATAGTGCATATGCTATCAGGAACGAACAATACAATTGAACATTCCATATCGTATTTCGATAAATCTTCATTAGATATAAAAACTGAAAAGTTTGACAATGAAGAGATGAAGGGCTTGTGACCGTGCGGAAAGACAGATAACTATGTGTGATGAGGTAGTTTGAATTAATTGGACATCAAGGGTTTATTAGTCATCAAAAAGATGAAATAAAGCTGTCCACTTTTCCTCTTCAGAAGAGAAAATTGTTCTTTCAGGAAAAAACATGAAATGTTTATCGCAAAAGAGCAACCGGTTGGGACACATTAGACAATGGCACCGTTGGTTTTCTCCGGTATTGTTGCTAGGGTCATGCGGTTTTCTGCAGATTGTTTCGTGTTCGATGGCCTATGCATGGGATACCTCACAGGACACTAAAGCACTGCTCGGCGGTTATGGGCAGAGTCTGCCCGGCTGGGGAAGGACCACGGAGCGGGTACAAACCATCGATTTCGTTCCCCGTTACAGCCACCTGACCATTGATGGACTGGGATCAGGCTGGTACCGAGGCTATCACTCGACCCTGATCGAACTGCCGGTCCATTTCGTTACCAGCCCGGATGTTTCATCCATGATCGGAGTCAATTTCCTTGCCTGTTATACCTTCACAGCTAACGACCAATGGCGACCGTACATTTTTGGTGGCGGAGGGCCGGTCTACAGCTTCGCCGATGTCCCAGGCATGGGGGCCAAATGGAACGGCAACTATCAGTTTGCCCTTGGTATAGAGCATTCGTACACCTCGACCCAGTCCCTGTTGCTTGAAGTCCGGTATCACCATATCTCCAATGCCGGGACCGCGGAACCGAACGTCCCTCTCAATTCCATCAAACTCCTGATTGGCCTTACTTTTTAGAAATGTTCAAGCTGTTCTTTGCGAAGAGAAAAAAGACAGGAAGTTGCTGATCACTTGATTGGATTGCCTAATGCGGCTCACGCTCGGCTGTTGCGCCAGCAGGTCGGGTCGGAGGCCAGATAGTCGCCGGTCAATTGGTAGGCAGCACCCCGACAACCGTAACAGTCGCTACTCTTTTCACAACTGCCGCAGGGTCCCTTGATCATCTCTCGGTAATTCTTTAGATTCC
>CAITZN010000700.1 GCA_903896915.1 uncultured bacterium | reverse complement strand
GTTTCATCGAGAACATAACGGAATTCTGCACCGTTCATCATGCCGCGATTGGCCATATACCGGGGAAGGAGGGTAATGTCTGTATTCGGTGAGAGGTTGATAAAAAAAGGCGTCTCAATACCAAAACCGTCACGATTTGACGTGAAAATGGAAGGAAAGAGAAAACCGGTCTGACGTTTCCGTTTTGCTGGCAACAGCATGACCGGAGAATACAACACAGGCACATCTTTGATGCGAAAGGTTGCATGCTTAAGATAGGCATAACCTCCATCGGTAATTTCCACATCAGCAGCCCCGAAGCTCCATGGCGGGGTTTCCCCTTGTTGCAGTTTACAGGTGACAATCCAACCATCTGCGATGTGGTAGGTAAGATCGCCTGTTTTTTCTACCACCTTACCTTCCAAGTGCATATCCATATATGGACCGACTATTACAGCGTTGTCGAAGGTGCCGGTCGAACCTTGCACGTCGATGTTGCCGGATTCAGCGGTCAACTGATCAGTGCCGTTGTCGATCAGAAGATTTCCACGGGCAGTTATCTTGCCGAGAGTGACGTCGTATGCTGCCCAATCCGCTTTGACGGTCGTCACTGTTTTGGTTTCAGTAAATGTTTCCGCAGCTTTGTTTCCGGCCTGAACAGCCTGTTGTTCTCCTAGTAAACTGTTCCATTCAGCGGGACGGGTATCCTTGGGTCGGGTTACAGTTTCTTTCTTCTCAAGAACAACATGGCCTTCAGCGATAACGCGGGGAGGGTCTTCATACTTGGTAATTTTATCGGCGGTTATTTCCCATTGGCCGTTGGTGGATTCAGCCGACGCCAACGATACTACCAGGAATGAACTCGCAACAAAAACAAGAAAAAGTGCCAGGATCGGGGATGATGGTTTGATGTGCTTCACCTCGATCGGCTCCTGTGGGGGAGTAAGGTAAGGAAGAGGGGATTTGGTTTTGGAAACCGTAACTTGGTTTAGTCCGACAATCCAACTGGTCGTATCGACACAAAAAAAAGTGAAGATGACAACCAAAATAACGATTTCGAATGTACGTGTACGCAGGTATTGTGTCAAGTGAAAAGTCGTAAATTTGCCTTGCGTCACCATGGAAATTAGTATAAGTATCGGAAGTCGAGAATATTGCCTAATGGCCTGATTTTCCATGGCTTGCAGAAGCACCAACCATTCGCAACGCTGTATGAAATATATCTTCGGCCCGGTGAACTCCAGGCGACTAGGCCGTTCTCTCGGCATTGATCTGTTTTCAGGGAAAACCTGCAATCTCAACTGTATATATTGCGAAGTAGGGGCTACTGCCTCCCCCGTCCATCAACGCGCCGTCTATACCTCCACGCAAGCAATCATTGAAGAGATCAACACCTTTTGCGCGGATCCCCGTCGGCTGGACGCTGTCGATGTGCTCACCGTTACCGCCAAAGGTGAACCGACATTGCATCGCGGACTTGGCGAGATTCTCCGCCATAGCAAACGGATGACCGATAAACCGGTTGTAGTCCTGACCAACGGAACAACCCTGATGTACCAGGATGTTCGCCAGGAACTCACTGCTGCCGATATTGTTATACCCTCACTCGATTCGGCCCGGCGTGAGAGTTTCTTGAAAATTGATCGCCCGGTCGCTGGTATCGATCTGCAGGAAGTCATTGACGGATTGAGGGTCTTTTCCCATGAATACCAGGGTAAGTTATGGCTGGAAATTCTTCTGGTTCAGGATGTTAACGATTCTGACCAGGATATTGAGGCGCTGGTATCGGTACTCAGGCTGATGCGCCTTGACAGAATTCAGCTCAACACCGTAGTCCGACCGCCTACGGAGTCTTTTGCACTACCAGTGAAGTCCGAAAGACTGCTGGAAATTGCCCAGCTTTTCCACGAGGAACTGGCAATTCCGGTTGATCTTCCCTTCACGCCATCAGACCAGGCCGCCCAGGCGTCCCGGCCTGATGCTATGAAAACAACCCATCCTTTGTCTGCAGATGAGACGCTGGATGCAATTTTACAGATGTTACAGCGACGGCCTTGTACCGCCGCTGATATAGACCGGACTTTTCAACTAGGCGGTCCGGATAAGGTTGAGCAACTGCTCGAAACGTTTGTAAACTCGGGTGTACTGCAGCGGCAGGTCCACACGAACGAGTGTTACTATCAGCAATCGTCGACAATACAATGACGTGGCAGGCCATATTTTCCTTGCGTCAGGACGATGAAGCTACAAACGGGCTGAGTTGCTTTAAAAATTTACACGAAGGTAACTAATGACAGAAAATGAACAAAACTCAAATGAAAACAAGCCTCCCCTTGTGCGTAAGGCCAGAACCGGTGCTTGGTGGAAAAGCGTACCCAGCACCTCATCGGAAGGGCCTCTGCAACAGTTAGAATTAATAACTCCGAGCAGCGAAGTGGCAGGGGGAAACGAAGGAGAGGCCGTTGCGCCCGCTCACATAATCGCTTCGGAAAATGCTGTGCAGGCAACAGCGCACCCACCTGTTGCGGATCAAGCTTCAGGTCCTCAGGAAGAACCGTCAGGGAACGAGATTGAAGAAAGTGCCGGTCCTGTGGAGGATAAGCCCCCTGCCAAGAGAAAAAGAAGGCCTCGCAGGAGTGGTAAAAAACGACCGAAACCAGAGGACATTGCACCTGATGAGGGTGCGCAAGAGGACGACGGGGCAGACGACGCAGCTCCTGACGAGGATGATCAGCTTGAGGCAGAGATGCCGGAATCACCAGACAAAAATGTCACCTATAAGCTACTGATCAATGCAGAGGAACCGGAGGAGTGCCGGATTGCTTTGTTGGAAGATGGTCGGCTCGAATCCTTCCACGTCACCACGATCGATCGTGAACCCACCAAAAACAATATCTACAAAGGAAGAATCGTCTCTATTGAGGCGAATTTACAAGCAGCCTTTGTCGATATAGGTACTGGAAGGAATGGTTTCTTACCCTTCAACGAAATTCATCCCGAATATTTTCGTCAGGATGTCAATGAGAAAAATCGCAATATTATCGCCCAGCAGCAGTGGAAAAAACTGAAAATTGAAGAAGTCGTTCAGAAAGGGCAGGAAGTGCTTGTCCAAGTGGTGAAGGAGGTGACCGGTAACAAGGGCGCCAATATGACCACCTTCCTTTCCTTGCCAGGTCGTTGCCTTGTTCTCATGCCCGGAAGCGACAGCGCTGGTATTTCGCGAAAAATTGTTGGGGAGGAACGCCGCTCCAGTCTTCGCGAAATCATGAGTGAGTTTGAGATACCAGAAGGGATTGGCTACATCATCAGAACCGCCAGCGCTGAAATAACCGCCGTTACCCTCCAGAAAGATCTGCAAATGCTTCTCGGTCTCTGGGACGAAATTAAGAAACGCGGCCAGACCATGGAAGCTCCGGCCCTTGTCTATGAGGAACAGGATACGGTCGTCCGCTTTTTACGTGACCATTTTTTCCAGGAAATTCAGGAAATCACGGTCGACACCCAGGAGTCGTTGAACAACGTCAATGCCTTCATCGAGCAGTTGCCGGCCAAACAGAAAAAGGTCAAGGTCAGGCTGCATCGGGGCACCAAGCCCATTTTCAATCAGCATAACATCGAAGAACAGATCGAATCGATCTATAAACCACAGGTTACTCTGCCGTCAGGGGGGTCCATCGTTATCGATCCCACTGAAGCGCTGGTTGCTATCGACGTTAACTCAGGTCGAACTTCAAAAAACAGCGATTTTGACGATACGATTTTTCTCGCCAATATGGAAGCAGCCGCAGAACTGGCCCGACAGCTCAGGCTGCGCGACTTAGGTGGCCTAATCGTCGTTGATTTTATCGATATGCGCAATAAAAAGCACATCCGGGAAGTTGAGAGGCAAGTAAAAGTCAGCATGAAGCGGGACAAGGCCAAGGTCGACATCAGTAAAATTTCGCGCTTTGGTCTCATGCAGATTTCCCGCCAGAAAATGGGGGCGCCTATAGAGAAGGGAAGCTACCGGACTTGCGAATATTGCCAAGGCCGCGGCGTGGTACGATCCGTTGAAACCCTGGCCCTGTATTATCTGCGACGCATACAGACCGGTATCAGTCGGAAGAGTATCGCCAGGGTTGATTGTCGCCTGCCTCTTGATGTTGCTCAGTATCTGCTGAACAAAAAACGCGCGGAACTGGCCGATCTGGAAGCTAAACACAATGCCAAGATCGACATCATACCAAGGGTGGAAATGAAACCAGCTGAAAACCAGATCGATTTTCTAGAGACTGAGCCCACTCGATAGGTCTTGCCCGATGGTCCGATTTTGTTGCTGATTATCAAAGGAGCACTCGAGGAAATTTCACTGCCAACCCGTTAGGCAGAAACCACTTGTGTAAAGCCACTTTTCAGGATATAGAGCTTTTTCATTGCAAATGCGCCAGTAGCTCAGCTGGATAGAGTACCGGACTACGAATCCGATGGTCGCAGGTTCGAATCCTGCCTGGCGCACCAAAAAATCAAGGGGTTAAGTCGTTGCGACTTGACCCCTTTTTTGTTGTTTACGACCCTGGATAACGTATGTGTAACGATACCTTCTCGTGAATAGGAAAATTTGAGCACTCGCACAGAAACGTTTAAATGCTTTTTCTTGGGTTTCATGTCGGTTCTGTTAAATTAGAAAATTCCTGTCTGTCCTGATCAAGCCCCCCTTCTCTCTAGGCCATCAATAATCATCGATGGAGTC
>CAITZN010000699.1 GCA_903896915.1 uncultured bacterium | reverse complement strand
TCTTCAACTCTTCGGCAATAACCGGGGCTACCGAATAGATCTGCAGGAGGCCGTCGCTCTCCCGCCCCGGATAGGTATCGGCGCCAATGATGCAGCCAATACCCTTTTCGACAAACCGTTCCCTGGCACCACCGGCCAGAACCAGATGGGTGGCCATTACCATCACTCCCACAGCCCCGGCCTGATAACAGCGGTCCACCGTCTGCAACATGGAGCCGCCAGTACGGATCATATCGTCACAGATGATGGCGGTCCGCCCCCGTACCGCCCCGGACAACTGGCCGATGATGGTCTGATCGACATCATAACGATCCTTGTTGGCAGCAGTATGCGGGCAGTCGAGTAACCCGGCCAGCCGCGCCACCCGCTTGCTGAACCCGTAGTCCGGCGAGACTAGGACAATGTTCTCGAGGTTGAGCTGTCGAATCATCTCGACAGCCACTTGTTCAGTCCAGAGGTGACGGATGCGGACCTCACCGGTATGTGCATGCATCACCGATTCCGAATGAAGGTCGATAAAGGCAACATAATCGGGTCGCGCCCGGAAAATCTGCCGTGTCCGAGTGATCCCCTTGGGAATTTCACCGGATTCGGGCTTAGCCCGCTCCATAGTTGAATACCCCAGATACGGGATGACCACGTTGACCGAGAGGGCATTCCAGTAGCGCGCCCCGGCGATCAGGTCGATCAACTCCTGATGAGCGGTATCATCCGTGGTGTTGGCGAGGATGATCAGATCGTGACCAGCAATGTCACGGGGAAAGGCATGATAGACCTCACCGTCGGCAAAGGTCCGGGTGATCATCTCGGTCAGCGGGATATCGAGTTCCCTGGCGACATCAGCGGCCAACCGCGCAGCAGATCGGTTACTGATCAGAACAAGGTTCTTTCTTCTCGACATGCCTCTCCCTCCTTGTTGCTGGCTATGCGGCCAAAATCTCCCTAACGATGGCATCGCCCATGGAGACGGTCGAAACTGGGGAGACGCCGGGTGTGGCAATATCCTGGGTCATGATCTTTTTATCCAATACACTGGCAACTGCTGCCTCGATGGCGCTGGCTGCCTGCTCCTGACCGAGGCTGTACTTAAGCATCATCGCTGCCGACAGAATCTGGGCAATCGGGTTGGCGATCCCCTGACCGGCGATGTCGGGCGCAGAACCGCCGGCCGGCTCGAACAGACCAAATTTGCTACTATTGAGACTGGCCGAGGCCAACATGCCCATAGAGCCGGTCAGCATGGCCGCCTCGTCGGAGATGATATCGCCGAACATGTTGCCGCAAAGCATGACATCGAACTGGTGCGGGTCGCGTACCAGCTGCATGGTGGCATTGTCGATATAGATGTGGTTGAGTTCCACATCCGGAAACTCCTTGGCCACCTCTTTGACCACCTCGCGCCAGAAGACCATGCAGGTCAGGACATTGGCTTTGTCCACCGAGGTGACCTTGCGGCTGCGCAGGCGGGCCGCTGCAAAGGCCATGCGAGCGATGCGCTCGATCTCGGAGCGTTTGTAGATCTTGGTGTCCCAGGCTCGTTCATCAGGACCGCTACCGTCGCGGCCCTTGGGCTGGCCGAAATAGATACCCGAGGTCAGCTCGCGCACGACGAGGACATCAAAGCCGTCGCCGACAATGTCCGCCCGGAGGGGACAGGCCGCAGCCAGCGACTTGAACACCTTGGCCGGACGCAGGTTGCAGAACAGATCAAAATGCTTGCGCAGGGGCAACAGCGCCGCCCGCTCCGGCTGCTCGGCCGGGGGCAGACTTTCCCACTTAGGCCCGCCCACCGAGCCAAACAAGATGGCCTCGCTTGCTTCGCAAACTTTCAGGGTTGATTCCGGCAGGGCCTCGCCATGATTGTCAATGGCAATGCCGCCGACATCGGCCGTTGTGTAGCTGAGGGAAAAACCGAATTTTTGCTGAACCGCATCCAACACCTTGATGGCCTCGGCCATCACTTCCGGACCAATACCGTCACCGGCTAAAACTGCAATCTTGTGTGCCATAGTCTGCCTCGTATGCAAACGGAGGATGTCCGTTGTTAAAATGGAGTGTGAAAAACTTTGTTACTACCAGATTGACCGCAATTATTCCAGAAAGAAGTGTCAGTACGTGCGCACCACGGCTAGCAACCGGGGCGCCCCAGAAAAGGGCAGGTGCATCGCCTTCGTTGCAACGATCTGCCAGGGGCCGGAGGCATCCTCCTCAACCCCGGTCAGTGCCTCCTCGCGGGCCAGCATGAGGATCACCTCGACCTCCGGGGTGACCAGCGGTCGAATCAGAGGCAGAAAAACACTCGGTTCCGCCACCGCCCGGCTGGTGATATGGGAAAATCGCCCCTGCCAGTCGGCCGCATGCGCCTCAATCCGATCAGCCACCACTGCGACATTGGTCAATCCCAGGGTGCGAATAACATGACGAAGAAAGGTGACCCGCTTCTGCCGCGGTTCCACCAGGGTGAATTGGGCCTCAGGCATGACACCGGCCAGCACCAGACCGGGAAAACCAGCACCCGTGCCAACATCGAGCAGATGCACCGAATCTCGCTCGTGCTGCCGCAACACAGGCAAGAGGGTGAGTGAATCGAGGAAATGGTTCTCCAGAATCTGCAGTTCCGGGGTGTCGCGAGCGATCAGATTGATCCGCTGGCTCCATTTCGCCAACTCGGCAACATAGATCAGCAGTCGGTCCAGGTCGTCATCGCTTAAGTCAATCCCCAGTTGCCCGGCCCCATCGCGCAACAGTCTGCGTTTATCGGTCACCGACCCGCACCGCTACCGAATTACCGTGCGCCGTCAAGCCTTCCAGGGCGGCGAGCCGCCGGATATGAACGCTGTCCGCTTCCAGGGCCTGGCGGGAATAGGAGATGATCGAACTTTTCTTTAAGAAGGTCTCGACCCCCAGGGCTGACGAGATCCGGGCCGTGCCCATGGTCGGTAGGACATGGTTGGGGCCGGCGACATAATCACCCGCCGCCTCCGGCGTCCAGGGACCGAGGAAAATCGCCCCGGCGTGGCGAATCTTGGGCAGCCACTGCCAGGGATCCGTGATCTGCAGTTCCAGGTGCTCGATGGCAATCTCGTTGGCAAGATCAATAGCCTGCTCCAGGTTGTCGGCAAGCAGAATCAGCCCCCGATCCTTGAGCGCGACACGGGCAATATCAGCCCGCGGCAACAGCGGCAACTGCTTTTCCAGTTCTAGAATCACCTTGGCTGCCAACGCTTCACTGGTGGTGATCACCATGGCCAGAGCTTGCGGATCGTGCTCAGCCTGGGCCAGCATGTCGGCGGCGACAAAGGCGGCCTCGGCCGTTTCATCGGCTACGATCAGCACCTCGCTGGGACCGGCAATCATGTCAATCCGCACCCGGCCCATCACCTGACGTTTGGCCTCGGCCACATACTGATTGCCCGGGCCGACAATCACATCAACCGCCGGGATGGTGACCGTACCATAGGCCAGGGCGGCAATAGCCCAGGCGGAACCGACCTTGTAGACTTCAGTAATACCAATCTCGCTTGCCGCAACCAACAGGGCCGGGCTGACGCCCCCCTCAGGATTGGGCGGGGTCACCATTACCCGACGCGCCACCCCGGCAATCTGTGCGGGAATGCCGTTCATCAGCACTGAGGAGACCAAGGGAGTCGACCCCTCCTTACCGCCCGGCACGTAGAGACCGGCTGAATCAACAGGCCGTACCATCCGGCCGGTGATAGTGCCGTCCTCACGGGTCAGCATCCAGGAATCCTCCAGCTCGCGCTCGTGAAAGCTGCGGATCCGATCTGCTGCAAAACGCAGAGTTTCGCGGAAATCGTCATCGATCTCCCGCTCAGCCTGGGCAAACTCAGCAGGACTCACCCGCAGGGACTCTACGGTCATGGTCGGCGCATCGAACTGACGACAGTAGTCCAGCACTGCCGCATCGCCTTCCTGCCGAACTCTGGCCAGAATAGCGGCCACCGCCTGTTGACAGCCGCCATCGACTTCAGCAAAGCGGTTGCGCAATGATTGTCGGCACTGCTGCCCTTCCGGGGTATTGATCCGAATTGTTTGTATGTTCATATATCCATTACCTGCGTTCAGCCAAACCATTCCAGGTGGATGGTCTGGAGATATTTTTTCTGTCAATTTTTATCCCAATCGAGAGTGGTTCAAGCCGCCCCCCTTGGGATCGCTTACCTAACAGACTCCAATCCAAAAAACTACCGTCTAATCAGCCGCCATGGCGATGAAACCATTTTTCTACGTCCTGAACAGAAAAGGTTTTGATCACCGGGCGGCCATGGGGACAGTGGGAAAAGACCGAACTTACCTGCATCTGCTGCAGGAGTTTGAGCATCTCCACCGGCTGCAGGCGATTACCCGCCTTGATGGCCGCCTTGCAGGCCATGGAAGCCAACAACTGATCAACTGCCTGGGGAATGACTTGAGCGGCGGCGGGGCTGGCTGGCCCTCTGAGGCCATTCAGGATCTCCCGCAACAATGCCCCCGGTTCGACATGACTGACCACTGCCGGCACACTCTTGACCACATAGGTGGTATCACCAAAAAAATCGGCCTCAAACCCGAGGGCCGCCACCTCGGCCTGTCGCTGCTCCAGGGTCTCCACCTGGACCGGCGAAAGCTCAACGGTCACCGGAAAAAGCAACGCCTGCCGGGGCATCTTAGCCGCAAGATACCCTTGATAGAGCTGGCCATAGAGCAGCCGTTCATGCGCCGCGTGCTGATCGATGACGATAAAATCACCAGCCCTTTCACACAACAGATAGAGAGAAAAAAGCTGGCCGATCAAGATCAGACCGGAAAAATCCTCGGTAGGGGTTGGAATGATCGACGGGCTTAACGGGCCGGTCTCGGGGACAGCGTCTTGAACCGAGGGTTCCGAAACAAGATCAACTGGGGGTCTGGCAACCGACATCGCCGGTAATCGGGACTGGATGCCAACCGGCTCAGCGGTGACCAGGGCAGGAATCGGGATTGCCGCCGGCTGCGGGTATCGTAACCCCTCGAATGTAGGCTCGACCGCCTGTCGTATCGGCGCAGGAGCGAAGATACTGGCTCGCAGAGTCTGCTGATAGCCGCTTATGGCACACGCCACCCGGTCAACAATAAAACGGTGCACCTCCTCGCTTTTGCGGAAACGGATCTCACGTTTGGCCGGATGAACATTTACATCCACCTGGTCGGGTGCAATCGTCACCAGCACAGCGCCCGCCGGTTGATAGCCTTTCATGAGAAAACCCTGCAACCCCTCGCTCACCGCATGGCGGATCATCGCGTCCTGCACCGGCCGGTCATTGACCAAAAGCCGCAGCCGGGCATTTCCGGCCTGCGCCATCTCAGGCAAAAGCAGATAGCCCTCCAACCCCAGCTCCCCGGAATCATCAGCCTCGCTTTGGTGCAGAGGCAGCAGCTTGCCCCGGTAGCGGAAAACCTCGCGGACTCGACTCTCCAGGTCTGCATCCGGCTGATAGGCCAACACCTCCCGGCCGTCAATCTGAAGACTGAAGCCGGTCTGCGGATGGGCCAGGGCCTGATTCTTCACCACCTCTTCGACATGATGCATCTCGGTGCGGGCTGATTTGAGAAATTTTTTCCGCGCCGGCATGTTGCCGAAAAGATGCCGCACCTCAAACACCGTGCCCCGGGTGCAGCCATCCTGATGCACCGCCTGCAGACTGCCATAGCGAATTTCCGCCCGAGTGCCGAGGTCGTGTTCACGGGGACGCGACAGGATGGTCATCCAGGAGACGGAGGCAATACTGGGGATGGCCTCGCCGCGAAACCCGAGGGTGGCGATGGCGGCCAACTGTCCTTCATTCTGGAGCTTGGAAGTGGCGTGCCGTTCGATACAGAGGAGGACATCATCGCCATCCATGCCCAGACCGTTATCGGCAACCCGCAGCAACCCGCTACCGCTGCCTTCGATATGGATGTCGACTTGAGTCGCTCCAGCATCAAGGCTATTTTCAACCAACTCCTTGACCACCGAAGCCGGCCGCTCGACCACCTCGCCAGCCGCTATCTGGTTGGCTAACTGTTCTGAAAGAATCCGTATTCGAGACAAAATTAAGCAGTATCCGTTATTTCTTTAAAGATGCTGAATTGCTGAAATCATGGTAACAACACAAAAAAGATGCACGGTCGGCAGACGCCAAGCGCCTTTTTCCTGAGCATCTTCTGGAGCGAGGTGCACACCTCTTATTTGAAATCAACACTACCGTTTCTTCGTGTTCTTGTCCACCAAACCCTCCGCAAAAACAGAGCTGCTCCCGGAGCCCCCGCCCTTCCGCGGCTGGGTCCTTGACCAGAGCCATCTCAATATTATGCTGCTCTGTACGGCCGGCTTCGTCACTCTGCTGATCGGCGTGCTCCTGGCCTGGTTTATGGGACTCCCTGATATCCGTTCAGCTGGCGATTACCACCCGCAGGTGGCAACCCTTATCCTCGACCGCAACAATCGCCCCATCGATTCCATTGCCAAAGAATTTCGGATGGTCATCCCCTATGCCGAAATGCCGCCCCTCTTGCCCAAGGCCTTTGTTGCTGCAGAGGACAGCCGGTATTGGGAGCATGCTGGCCTCGATGGCTGGTCGATCTTCCGCGCCGCATTCAACAACCTCCGCTCCGGTCGCAAAAGCCAGGGCGGTTCAACCATCACCCAACAGGTCACCAGGGCCTTACTGCTCTCCAAGGAGAAAAGCTATCAGCGCAAAATTGCCGAAGCCATCCTCTCCTACCGTCTGGAGCGGATGCTGAGCAAAGAAGATATTCTCTATATCTATCTCAACGAGATTTACCTGGGCGAAGGGGCGTACGGGGTCGAGGCAGCAGCCCGAACCTACTTCGGTAAAAAGGCCAGCCAGTTAACGCTCGCAGAAATCTCCCTTCTCGCTGGCCTGCCGCAGTCGCCGAGTAACTATTCACCGATCCGGCAACCAGAGGCCGCCAGAACCCGGCAACGTTATGTCCTCAACCGGATGGCGGAGGATGGCATCATCAACGACGAAGCGGCTCGGGCTGCCTTTGAGCAGGGATTGCAACTGACCGGCGACTGGCGCAAATCGATCAACGGCTATTTTGCCCTCTATGTCCGCCAACAGTTGCTCTCCAGATACAGCGAGGCCGATCTCTACCAGAAGGGGCTGACCGTGGCCACGACCATTGAAGGAGGACTGCAACAGGCAGCTGCGCAAGCGATCCTTGATGGCGTGGGCAAAGTGGCCCAGCGTCATCAAGGACAACCCTCCCCACAAGGGGCACTGATCGCCCTTGATACCGCCAGCGGCAGGATTCGGGCGATGATCGGCGGTGCCGATTTCAATGAAAACCAGTACAACCGTTCGCTGCAGGCCAACCGGCAGCCGGGATCAGCCTTCAAGCCCCTGCTCTATGCTGCCGCACTGGAACAGGGAATTTCGCCGGGAACCGTGCTCGTTGATGCCCCGATCTCCGTGCCCAGCGGGGCCGGCAAAGTTTGGCATCCCAGAAATTTCAAAAACGAATATCAGGGTTCTCTGACCCTGACCGAAGCTCTGGTCCGTTCCAGCAATGTGGTCGCCGTCCGGCTCCTCCAGCAGACCGGCCTTGAGCGCGTCATCCGCCATGCCCAGAAGATGGGCATCACCGCACCTTTGCAAGCAGATCTGACCCTGGCACTTGGCACCTCCCCGGTTTCCATCCTGGAGATGACCGCAGCCTACACGGCCTTTGCCAACCAGGGGATGTACCATGCACCGGTGGGCATCACCCGGGTCAGCGACCAGGATGGCCGGGTTACCCCCTGGCCGCAAGCCGCAGGCCAGCGGGTTCTATCTGAGGCGACCGCAACCTGGATCAACACGGTCCTGGCCCAGGTGGTCCAACGGGGTACAGGGAAAAATGCTGCTGGCATCCCCGGAGCCAGCGGCAAAACCGGAACTACCGACAACTATGTCGATGCCTGGTTTATCGGTTCTGCTTCAGACCTGACCGCCGGAGTCTGGATCGGCCATGACCGCAATACCTCTTTGGGTGAAGGCGAAACCGGTGGGCATGCTGCCGCGCCGGTGTGGAAAAATTTCATGCAGCAAACACGCCAATGAGCCCTCTCCTATGACAACCCAGAGTGCCTTTGATCTTCAGACTTACTACAGCGGCACGGTCCCCGAAAAGCTGGCGGTAGCCCGAAAGCTTTATACGCGTCATGCTGTCCGCTTGACCGCATCCCCCCTGCTCAAGGAGGAACTCGAACTCTTGCGACACCACTCTCTTGCCCTAGGTGGACACATGCAATCCATGGAACTGGGCAGAGTTTGCACGCACTGTGCCACTCAGGACAACGGTGGCTGCTGCAGCGCCTATATGGCCGGCAACACCGATGCTCTCTTACTCCTCATAAATATATTCCTTGGCATTCAGGTGCAGTGCCGGAACTTTGAAGACGAAAACTGCTGTTTCCTTGGCGAGCGGGGATGCCTGTTCCTGGTTAAACCGATCTTCTGCCTCAACTACAACTGCAAAAATATTCTCGACAACGCCGAGTCCCTAAGTCTCAAAAACCTCTACCAGCTTGCCGCCACAGTGCTCAGTCAACAGACAAAGGTGGAATCGCTGCTTCTCGCCACGATCAGTGATCACAACCGGAGCAACAAGCAAGTAAAGCAGCCGACGAGACATAACATTCCTTAACCATGGAGGGTGGTGCTTCATGCATCTTTCAGCTCTGCTTCCTACAACTCTTGGCATCTTTACTTTGGTGATTGATGGTGTCGGCCTCTGCGCCCTCTCTTTTCCGGAAGAAATTTTGCCTGCCACCTTATCCCCCACTCGGGTCGACATTGCCGCCCATCCGCTGCTCGATGAGGCAAGTCGGCAACTGCTCGCTTACCTTAACGGCAGCCTGCACTGCTTCGACCTGCCCTTGTCAATCCACGGCACACCTTTCCAACTCCAGGTCTGGCAACAACTGCAGACCATACCCTACGGCCATACCCGTACCTACGGCGAATTAGCGGTACTAGTCGGCGGACGGCACAAAGCAAGGGCTGTCGGGGGGGCTGCTCATGCCAATCCCCTCGCTATCGTCATCCCCTGTCACCGACTGATCGGAACAAATGGCAAACTGACTGGCTTCGGCGGCGGCCTGACGATGAAACAGGCATTGCTGGAACTGGAAGGTTCTACCATCCGAAACATGAAAAAAGTAACGTAAAGCAAAGAGAAGACCGATACGATACACAACGCCTTAATTTCAGGGAGGAAAAAATATGGTGGATATTATTATTGGTGCAATTACACCGCCCAATTCATCGATCAACAAACCTGGCGCCGGCGGCACCCCGGTGGAAGCGGAACTGCTGAATATCCGCGAGCCCCGGCAACGGATTCAAGAACCCTTGGGACAAGAACGACGCAAACAATTCCGTCAGGACCCACAAAATGGCAGGGTTCTTACTCTGCTGATCCCCAACAGTACCATTCTCCCCAAGGATCTGGATGGGAAGAAGTATAAGGTCCTGCTCCGTTTTATGAAGAAATAAGAAAGGCATAACATCAGCAAGACAAATAGCCAGTAGCCCTATTGCAGTTTTTACCCTATATCTGCAACATAGAGTTCCTACTTCTTCATTTCATTTCAGCCAAGGAGACACTTTTCCATGGAAAACGCTACAGGTACAAGCCATCGTTGGCGGTTCTGCCGTCTTGGCGGTTTTGATCAGGTTAGCCTTAAAACCGCCGAGGACATCAGGCATCTGCATGAACTAGATCAGAAACTGTGGGCTGCACTCAGCTGTCCGGTCAATGGTCTGGAGTTCGACAGACAGACCCTCGAACTGCTGGACAGTGACGGTGACGGTCGGGTCCGGGTTCAGGAAGTGTTAGCCGCTGTCAAATGGACCAGCACCGTACTGAAAAATATGGACACCCTCCTGGCCGGATCCAGCGAGCTGCCGCTGAAGGTTATTAATGAAGACCTGCCCGTGGGTCAGCAACTGCTCGCCTCAGCCCGACAGCTGCTCACCTATCTCGGCAAATCCGATGCTGATATCATCTCCATTCAGGATGTCGCTGACATCGACACCCTGCTGCACGATTCGAAGTTCAACGGCGACGGCATCATCGCGGTCCATGTTACCGATGACCCGGAAATACAGCAATTAATCGATGAAATCATGACCTGCATGGGCAGCGATCAAGATCGTAGCGGGTTGCCAGGCATTTCACTGGAACGGACAACAGCATTCTTTGCAGCTGCCCGGTTATACACCGAGTGGTGGGCACAGGCTCAAGACAAACCCGACATCCTGCCCTTTGGCGACCATACAGCTGCTGCCGCCTCAAGTTTCACTGCCCTGAAACACAAAGTGGAAGACTATTTCACCCGTTGCGGCCTGGCCGCCTTCGATCTTAGAGCCGAAATGCCACTTAACCCCTCGCTGACCACCTATGAGGCCCTTGCGCTCCAGGATCTGACCGCCGCAACAGCTGAAGTGGGACGTTTTCCACTCGCCCGTATAGAAGCAAGTCGCGCTCTGCCGCTAAACAAAGGCCTCAATCCGGTATGGGCCGCCGCTATGGAGACTTTCGTTGAACTGGTGATCACGCCGTTGTTCGGATCGACAGAATATCTGGACATGAAACAGTGGCGCCAGATCAAGGACACCTTCACAGCCTATGAGGCCTGGCAGAGCAAAAAAATTGGCATCGAGGTCGATGGTCTTGGCATTGCACGAATACAGGCAATATTGGAAGGGACCGGAAGGGACATCGTCGAAAATCTCATTGCGCAGGACCTGATGCTGGCGGATCAGGTCGATGGTATTGTGAAAGTGGTGAGCATAGTCCACTTCAACCGCGACCTCTACCGGCTCCTCAATAATTTTGTTGCCTTTCGCGATTTCTATGTCCAGGACCGTAAAGCCATTTTTCAGGCCGGAACCTTGTATATCGACGGACGGGCCTGTGAACTCTGCATCAAAGTGCAAAGTGTCGATAAACACGGCCCCCTCGCCAACCTGAGCCGTACATATCTGGCATATTGTGATTGCAAACGACGTGACAGCACTGAGCACATACTTATTGCCGCGGCTTTCACAGGCGGCGACTCCGACAACCTGATGATCGGTCGCAACGGCGTATTCTACGATTGCAAGGGAGATGATTGGGATGCCACCATCATCAAAATCATCGACCATCCCATCAGCGTTACTCAAGCCTTTTGGGCCCCTTATAAACGCATTGCCCGCATGATCGGCGAGCAAATCGAAAAATTCGCCACTTCCAAGGATAAGGCGGTAGAAACCAAGGCCAGCGTTGGTATCGCGGGGGTCGGCGCAAAGCCGGATGCCACAGGTAAACCTCCTGCAGCCCCCTTTGATGTGGGCAAGTTCGCCGGTATCTTTGCTGCCATCGGTCTGGCTCTGGGGGCTATAGGTACCGCCGTCGCCTCAATTTTAGGAGGTTTCCTCGCGATTCCCGTCTGGAAGATGCCACTGGCTCTTGCCGGCATTGTACTGGCTATATCCGGGCCATCCATGCTTATCGCCTTTCTCAAGCTTAGGCAACGAAACCTCGGACCTATTCTAGACGCAAATGGCTGGGCGGTTAACACCAAGGCAAGTATCAACATACCCTTTGGCTCGACCCTAACCAAATTGGCAGAATTGCCCAAAGGTGCGGAACGTATGCTCAGAGATCCCTTTGCTGAAAAAAAGACCCCCTGGAAACGATGGGTGTTTCTTCTAATTCTGCTTACAGCCTTGGGGCTTGCCTGGAACAAAGGATACATCCAACAATGGGCCAAACAGCTCAAACCGCAGTTAAGCGGCCAAACAATTAAGGATTCGGCTCCGACACCGCCCTTGGCTCCTACTGGTAAATAGCCCCCCTTTCAGGGTACGCCGCCGAATCTGATTTTACCTTCTCCATAAAATCGGATATGGAGATCAAGGTGACAACAAAGATAAACAATAAAAAAAAGCCCTTGACCGCATCGCGATCAAGGGCTTTTCTCTTTGCAGAGAAGGTCCAGTCTCAGAAGGGTCGCAACACCCAGATGCCACAAGGGCAAGTGTCGGCGCAGAAACCACAGGCGATGCATTTGCTGTCGTCTGAAACATACTCATAATCCACCCCATCAGTGCTGGCGGGTTTGTCCTGCCGGGTGATGGCATTAGTGGGGCAGATGGTCTCGCAGAGATGACAGTCGCGGCAGGAACCGCAGCTCAAACAGCGGGCCGCCTGCTGGTCCTCGGTAGCCCCACGGTCAGTGACTGGATCGTAATGGGCAAGGGTCAGGTCTTCGTAGCGGATCAGCTGCTGCCGGTACGGCACCCAAGTCTCTCCTTTGAACGTGGCCAAAATATATTCTGCAGTCCGTTTACCTGCACCCAGGGCGTTGGTTGCAAGACCCGGCCGTTCAACATCGCCGATCGCAAAGATCTTCTCATCGCTGGTTCGGCCGGCATCATCGGTCTTGACCCAGGACGCACCTCCCACCTTGACCACCTCCACCGTATCCGGCAGAAAGGGCAGACTGGGAATATCGCCTATCGAGATAATGACCGTCTGAGCTGGAATGATCGTGCCATCGGCACAAACCAGTCCTTCTGCGGTCACTTCACGTGTCATGACGGGCCATTTGAAGGTGGCACCCAATGCCTCAGCCGCCTCCCGCTCCTTACCAAAAGCCAGGGGTTTCTGGATATCGACCAGCACCACCTGATCCGCTCCCAAGCGGTAGGCCTCGGCAGCCACGTCGCAACCAACGTTACCAGCACCGATAATAACTACCTGCTTACCGGTGGGCATGGGTTTGGCGCTTTTGGCAGCTTTGAGATATTCAAGAGCAGGGATCACCCGTTCGTGCCCAGGGAACGACAGCGTCCGGGGCTGATGGGTACCGACGGCTACTACCACATAGTCGAAGTCTTTTTTCAGCCCTTCAACAGCATCTTTGGTTAAGTTGACGCCAAGATTGACCTGGAGATTTTTGGTCTTGAGAAAACGAGCTACCTCGGTCTCCCAAACCGCCTTGGAAAGACGCTCCCAAGGAATGGTCTGAGCGAGTTTGCCACCGAGCACGGTGTCGCGTTCAAAAATATGAGCTTCGACCCCGTTCAAGGCCAGATGCCAGGCAGCTCCCATACCGGCTGGGCCGCCGCCGATGATGGCCACCTTCTTGCCGGTAGGCGGCAACGCTTCCGGCGGATCCACTTTCTGGACCGCCCTCCCGAGGACCGAGGCGTCGATGCTGTAATCGACTTTTTCCCGGGAACAATTCTGAATGCAGAGATTCGGGCAGATGATGCCGCAGACCGATGCAGGGAAAGGGCTGTAGCGCAGCAACATCTCGTAGGCTTCTTCGTTACGGCCTTCACGGATCATCCGCAACCGGTCAATGGTCGGAATGTGGATCGGACAGAAAAACGTACAAGGAGCGGCACTGCTCCGGTTGTTCCAAAACGGTTTTTTCCGACGAAACTCACCGGTTTCCACCACGCCGATCAGGCCGCGCTCAAGTCCGGGCGCGATATCGCGTAACGGATCACCGCCACCGAAGCCCTTATCCCAGATCCGTTTACGAAATTCGGCCATCGGCATGGGGCCTGTGAACATCAGAGCCCGCTCCTGCGGGGTAATCGCCACCAGCACGTTCCACTCAGTTCGCACCGAGAGCGAGGCCAGCAGTTCCGATCGATCGATCTTCTCCAGGTATTCAGGCAGCCGTTTAATCAACCACTGCCAGTCTTCATCACTGGGCGGGATCAGTTTGGCATTGGTCTTGGAGTACGAGCCGTCTGTCTTGCCGCGAAAAAAGATTTTACCACCCACCATGCCAACACAGGGCCGGTAGCCGAGCACATTCTCCGCATTCTTGGGGTTAACCCCACAGACTACCGCCAGGCCACCGCAGTTGAATTCGGCAAAGGTATCGCCCACCGAGCCCAGAACCCACATCTCAGGCTGCTCGTAGGCAGGGTTCCACTTGGTCATAGTCAGGCCGCGGGCGCCGATACTGCCGCCGATCATGACCCGACCGCCGGCCATGGCGTTGCAGACCCCGTTGGTGGCATCGCCCTTGACGATGACATCCGCTCCGATATTGAGGTAACCGACATCGTCGGAGGCCGATCCCTCGCAGATGATGGTCGCCCCTTTCAGGCCCATGCCGCCGAGCCGTTGTCCGGCTGGTCCTTTGACCCGGATAGTGAGGGGTTTGTCAACCGTACCGAGCCGCAGACCAATATTGTGCTGGCCAAACGATTCGAGAATCAATTCATCGGCAACCGCAGCTGCGCCTCGAACCTCTTCTTCAAAAACCTTGGAAGAAATTCGCTGGTTGTTGGCATCCTTGCCGCGGATAGTGAGTATGGTATGCTTTGTTTCGCTCATAATATTTCAGGCTACTGGTGGTGAATTCCTGTCTCAGCAGATGTAATCAATCTGCAGTCGGTCGGCGATGGCTTGGTCGTCAACGCCCAGGGCGTCGGACATACCGATGGGCAAGCTCTGCGAGCGGCCCAGCGGTGCCATAATCTTCTTCATCTCGGTGCGGATGGACATGAAGGTGTCCACGACGCGCTGCGCCACATCGTCCGGATCAAGACGACGGAACAGTTTCTCGTTCTGGCTGGTTATCCCTTTGGGACAGATGCCGACATTGCAGACGTTACACCGACCCATCTCGTTGCCGAGACAGCCGGCGGCACTCTGCATGATGTATTTGCCGATGTGGACCCCGGAGGCACCGAGCATGATCAAGGCCATACCGTTCTGGGTGACATTACCGTTCTTGCCCACACCGCCAGCGGCAAAGAGGGGAATCTCGTTCTCCCTTCCCTGGCGGACCAAATCAAGATAGCATTCCCGCAGATTAGAGGCAATCGGGTGGCCAGTAGCTTCCATACTGACGTTATAGGCCGCACCGGTGCCGCCGTCGATACCGTCAATCAAGAGACCACCAGCATAGGGGTTGCGCACCAGGTTGTTGAGTACTGCCTTGGCCGAGGTCGAACCAGATATTTTAGGGTAGACTGGCACCCGGAATCCAAAAGCCATGGACATGGTCTGGATCATCTTCATAACGCTCTCTTCAATGGAGTAGAGCGTCTGATGGACCGGCGGCGACGGCAGATCAACCCCTTCGGGCACACCGCGCAGACGGGCAATCAGCTTGCTAACCTTAAACCACATCAGGAGTCCGCCATCTCCGGGCTTGGCACCCTGGCCATACTTGATTTCAATGGCCGCCGGATCGCACTGCATCTCCGGAATGGCACGGATAATCTCGTCCCAACCGAAATAGCCGGAGGCGATCTGGAGAATGATGTATTTAAGAAAAGGACTCTTCAGCACCCAGGGCGGACAGCCGCCCTCGCCCGTGGCCATAACCACCGGGATGCCGAGGACTTCGTTGCAATAGGCCACGCCCTGAAGCAGGCCAAGCCACATGTTGGGTGACAAGGCTCCAAAAGACATGGACCCGATCACAAAGGGAAAGATCTCCCGAGTCGGCGGAATCCATTCACCCGCAGCCCTGCGGCGCAGGAACTCTTCCGGCGACAACACCCTTCCCAAAATGGTATTGGTGTTGAACTCATGCCGACCGGCATCGAGCGCTGGGTCGGTGAGCATCGAAATCCGGCCAAATGAAATACGGTCGAGCACCGTTTTGCCGGTGGCATTGCGACGGCCGCCCCGCTTGTAGGAATCCCCTTTCTGATTGAGCAGAAAGGAGGACCGATTTTCGTTGGTGTTTGCCTGGGGCCCTATCGCTTCATTGGGGCAGACAGCCGCGCACATGCCACAACCGATGCAGCGCTTCTCGACCACGGTGTGCTGACGGATCCCAGTAAAATGCCGGTATTCGTTGCCCCGTTTCTTCTGGAGGATATCGAGCTTCGGCATCCGCTGGCGTTGGTACGCCAGAGAAATAGCCCCCACAGGACAGACAGAGGTGCAACGACCGCAGAGCGTACAACGATCCTCCCGGTGATGAATAATCCAGGGAAGATCGTGGTAGGTCAGGCTGCTTGGGGAAGTGTAAACTGATCGAACTGAGACCATACTATGAGTTCCTTTCGCTCGGGTGGAATAATGACGGTGTGCTCCCGCATAGGCTGAAAATCAAGGGAAGGATCGCGATCCGGGACGAGGGCGTCGACCCCGCACATCTCCGAGGCAATGGCCCAGGCACCGGGTCGGCCACCAACAGTCGCCGGTCGCATTTTTTTCTGATCCATCACCAGCATGCTGGTTTCATCGGGCAGAGTGGCAATGACTGCATTGGGGCCGTCAATAATGAGACGCCGGCAGGCAGTACGCAGCCCTTTGAGGAAATCGCCATTGGGATGAACATCCAGCTCCTCGGTTTTCAGAGGGGTAATGACGTGCTTATAGAGCTCCAGCGGCAGCTTCAGTTTTTTGGTAATGTAATGAAGAATATGGGTAAAGGTCTCGGAGTCGCTGTGATAACCGAGGTATCCGGGGATATTCTTGCCGAGCAGCCACTCCTTGATCGGCACAAAGGCGGTGTTCTCGCCGTTGGTCATGGTGGCTATCCCTTGAATGAAGAAGGGGTGGCAGGCGTAGAGGTTGATGCCGTAGTTAGTGTTCTGACGGCCTTGAGCCATGACCACTCGGGCCTTAATACGCCCATCCTGTAGGCCAAGGGCATTACCGACTTCAAGCGGCCAGCCCACTTCCTTGATCATCACCGCGTCACGGTAGAGGGAAAAGACGGTAATATCCCCGCCATGCGCATCGCCATCCCTGCGGATAGCTAGGCGTGCCTGAAGGAGTCGGTCGTCGATCTCATCCGTAGTCAGATGTGCCCACGCTTCCGGCATTCTATAGACTCGGACCAAATAGTTAAACCGGTCCTTGGCCTCGATCAACCCAGGCTTCCGGTCAAACTCATGGGCATACTTGACCTGAAACCCCTGGCCACCCATCCAATCAGTCAACCGATGAAAGGCTGCCTCGGTATGGGCAATGCCAGAAAGAACAACATGGTGGGGCTTGAGTTTGAATTCTTCAAATTCCACCCCCCGCAGCAGCAATCCAAGACCGCTGCCGTCGTACCCCTCCTGCATGGCCTCCATGGCGGTGAGGACTTCATAGGGTGAAAATGGTGTATCTGCGCTTTTTAAGGCTAATCGGCACATGAACGGCTCCTGAAAGGTCGATCTTGGTCAGACGGATGCAACCAGGAATTAAAAATATAAAAACATACAATCTCTATACAATTTCGTGATTGCAAAATCACAGAAATGACCGTGGTTGAGAGGGAAAGCATTTACTGAAAAGGCTATTGGTTGTCAAGAGTAAAGGACAATCGGCAAGATGATGGAAAAGTATCGCTCAAAAACCCTACGGATGCAGGGATAACTGGGAATTACTTACCAAGAACGCCTGTAAGATCTTTGGCCTTATCAATCTGTTCCTTGACGGCTGTCATCTCTTTTACGCCAGGCAGGCTCATTTTCAAATCAACTCCAGCATCTTCGATATCGCCGAGTCCTTTTTTAAAGGATCCGATAGCCTTACCCAGACCAGCGCCTATTTCCGGCAATTTTTTACTACCGAAAACCAGGAAAGCTATCAGGAGAATAACAATCAATTCAGGGGTTCCAAGTCCAAACATAACAATTACCAGGGTATTAATTTATGCAACAGATAGGAAAGAAAGCACGGCTTTTAGGCCTCTTTATTCTTGTCGTCATCAAGAGCCTTCTTTTCTTCCTCTTTTTTGGTAGCTTCTTTGAAATTTTTGATGCCTTTGCCTATACCGCTCCCGATCTCCGGCAGTTTGCCTGCTCCAAAGATAATAACGATAATGACCAGGATAACGAGCAACTCAGGCATTCCGAGTCCGAACATGGTGACACCTCGTGAAGAATTAAAAGAGAATAATAATAAAGGTTGATATTAGCACTTCGCCGGACAAACTGTCAACCGCCATTGCGGTACCGCGCAAACCCTGCGCCGATCTCCCTGATCCGGGCAAGGATCGCCACCTCATCAAGGGTCTGGAGTTGCCGGTTGCGCATCACCACTCGGCCGTTAATCACCGAATGGATGACATCGCTGCCGCGAGCAGCATAGACCAGATGGGAAACTGGTTTATACATAGGGGTCAAGTGCGGTTGGTTCAGATCCAGGACGATACAATCAGCTTTTTTGCCAGCTTCCAGGCTACCGACGCGGTCCCCGGCTCCCAAAACCTCAGCCCCGCCCAGAGTGGCGGCATGCAGGGTGGTGGTCGCGTTCATAGCGGTCGGATCCATCCGGTCTACCTTATGAATTTTGGCAGCACAGTTCATCTCGCCAAACATGTCAACATCGTTATTGGAGGCGCTGCCGTCGGTGCCTATACCCACGACGATACCGTCAGCCAGCATCTGCACTATAGGCGCGATCCCTGAGGCCAACTTCAGATTCGATTCCGGGCAGTGGGCCACCTTGACGCCCCGTTGAGCCAAGAGGGCGATTTCAGCCTCACTCAACATGACGCAATGGGCAGCGACCATCTGGGGGCCAAGTAAACCCAGAGCCTCAAGATGCGCCACCGGCGTCCGGCCATATCGTTCCCGGCAGGTCCGCACCTCTTCCTCATTCTCGGCAAGATGGATCACATACAACGCTCCTTGCTCACGGGCCAGAGCGCCAAGCCGGGTCAACAGATCGGGAGAGCAGGTATAGACGGCATGCGGGTCAATGGTCACAGTGATCAACGGATGGTTGCGATAACGATCGAGCAACGCCTGCGTATAGGCAAAACCATTTTCGAGGGTTCCGTAATTGGGCGAGGGAAAATCGTACAACACCTCACCCAGCCAGGCGCGCATCCCAGACAGTTCAACTGCCCGAGCGACGTCAGCGGCAAACAGGTACATGTCACAAAACGAGGTGGTACCCGATTTGATCATCTCGCAAAGCGACAGCAGGGTAGCCTGATAGACCACCTCGCCGGTGAGGGTGGCCTCTTTCGGAAAGATATATTCCTGCAGCCACTGCATCAACGGCAGGTCATCGGCCAGCCCTCGGAACAGAGACATGGCGGCGTGGGTGTGGACATTGACCAGGCCCGGCATGATCAGGCCATAGGGTTCAGCGATCACCGGAACCCCGGGGTAGCGCGCCAACAACTCATCGTTTTTGCCGATCGCCAGGATGGTATCGCCGGCAATGGCGAGGCCACCTCCTGCAATCAGGGTTTGCTCGGGGTCCATGGTCAGCAGGTATTGACCGGTGAGAATGAGATCGGCTTTGGGTTCGCTCATGCTTGCAACTCCGCCAAAATATTAAGAATCAACTGCTGCAGACGCGGCTCAGCCTTGCGGGCTGCGGCAATGATCTCGTCGATGCGGATGGGCTGGAAGCATTCGGGATCATTGACATTAGCCACCACCGAGAGCCCCAGGACCCGCAGACCCGCATGAAGGGCGACCAAGATCTCCGGCACCGAGGACATACCCACAGCATCGGCTCCGATCATCCGTAAAAAGCGGGTCTCGGCCGGAGTTTCGAGGCTTGGCCCGGGTATACAGACATAAGTGCCGCTTGCCACCTCCGAGAGCCCGAGCCGGGCAGCTAACTGCAAGGCCAATTGCCGGAGCTGGGGATCGTAGGGGGTGGAAAGATCGGGAAACCGTTCCCCCCAGGCGTCGATATTCGGACCGCGCAACGGATTATCGCCCAATTGATTGATGTGATCGCTAAAGACCATGAGAGTGCCAGGACGGAAGGTGGGATTAAGGCCGCCACTGGCATTGGTGATGATTGCGGTGGTCACGCCCAGCAGGGCAAGTACCCGAATGGGAAAAGCCACCTCGCGGGCCGAATAGCCCTCGTAGTAATGGAAACGTCCTTGAAGGATCGCAGTCCGCTTTCCGGCAAGCGTGCCGAACACCAGATTACCGGCATGACTGGTCACTGTAGAGCGGGGGAAATGGGGAATCTCCTCGTAGGCCAAGGTACACTCAACCTGCATTGCTTTGGCCAGCTCTCCCAGCCCGGTGCCCAACTGAATCAGAACTTCCGGCGGCTCAGCAATACGGCTGCGAATAAAAGCCACCGCTGCCTCCACGGCCTGCTGGTGTTGCATGGTATCCATCATGCGCTGCCTCTGGCTCCAGGCCGGTTGATCATTTCAAGGCGTTCTGGGCAATAAAATCCCGAATTATGGCGGTATCGGCATCCAAGATGGCGCAGCGGCTCTCCTTGCTGGCCAGACCGGCAAGAGCCGGCGGCAGGGTCGGTTCACTGCCAATGGCCTTAGCGACAGCAGCTCCGAATTTGGCGGGATGGGCGGTGGCCAGACAGACCACCGGCCGCTGCGGGTCGCGAAGTTCAAGCGCAGCCTTGACCCCGACCGCAGTGTGGGGATCAAGCAGGTAACCATGCTCCCGGTAAAAATCGCCGATGGTTTGGTTGGTCTCAGCCTCGGAAACCGAACGCGAACAGAAATCACGGGCCACCCGGTCTTTAAACCTGGAAAGATCAAGGGTACCGGTGGCGGCAAACCCGTCCATATCTCGCTTGACCGCGGCTCCGTCTTCGTCGCGGAGATAGTACAGATAGCGCTCAAAATTGGAGGCAATCTGGATATCCATCGAGGGGCTGCTGGTGGCGATGACCTGGCCGCGGGAATAATCGCCCTGGGTAACGAACCGGGTCAGCAGATCGTTAGCGTTGGTAGCCAGAATCAAAGTGTGGATACAACCGGCGGGCAGGAGTTTACGGGCAACATAACCTGCAAAAATATCGCCGAAATTGCCGGTGGGCACGGAGAAATCCACGCTGTCGCTGCCGGTTTTACGCAGTTTCAGGTAAGCATAGACATAATAGACCACCTGCGCCAGCACCCGGGCCCAGTTGATCGAGTTGACCGCGCCCAACTGATAGGCGTCCCGGAAAGCGAGATCGTTGAAAATTTCTTTGACGATACTCTGAGCATCATCAAAGGTGCCCCGGACCGCAATATTAAACACATTGGGATCAAGGACTGTCGTCATCTGCAGGGCCTGGATGGGGCTGGTCCGGCCATGCGGATGGAGGATGAAAATGTTAATATTGCCCTTGCCGCGCACCCCAGCAATGGCGGCGCTGCCGGTGTCGCCCGAGGTGGCGCCGAGGATGTTCATAGAACCGCCGGTGCGGGTCAACACGTATTCAAAGAGATTGCCGAGCAACTGAAGGGCCACATCCTTGAAGGCCAGGGTCGGGCCGTGAAAGAGCTCCAGGATATAAACATCACCCTGCTTGCATACCGGGGTTACCTGGGGATGAGCAAAGTTTGCATAAGAGCGTTCAACCAGATCTTCCAGATCATTTTCAGGAATATCGTCGATAAAGAGCGACAGCACCTCGCGAGCCAGATACTGGTAGGGCAGGTTTTGCCAGCGGTCAAGTACAGAGGCGTCGATGGTTGGCAAGGTCTCGGGCAGCAGCAGGCCGCCATCCCGGGCCAGTCCCATCATCACCGCTTCCTTGAACCCCAGGGGCTCAATCCCGCCCCGCGTACTGATATAGCGCATACTCGTGTTCCTTTGCGTTGGGTTGTTAGCTGTAAACTTTTAGGCAAAAAAGGAGGCAATGTTCTCACTGGAACACGGCCTTTACCCCCACTCCTTTCCACTAAGAGACTACATACCTATAGACTATAGGACTATGAGACTCTCCCCTTCCATCTCGGTGGGGATCGGCAACTGCATCAGGGTAAGGATGGTCGGAGCGATGTCTTTGAGTGCCCCGCCGAGTCGTAACGTCCTGTCCCTGTACCCTTCGCCCACCAAAAGGAAGGGCACCGGATTGAGGGTATGGGCGGTGTACGGCTCGCCGGTCTCAGGATTGACCATTTGCTCGGCATTGCCGTGGTCGGCGGTGATCAGCATGATCCCGTCCCGCTCCCTGACAAACTGATAAATCCGGCCGACACAGCGGTCCACGGTCTCACAGGCGGTAACGGCGGCCGCCATCACCCCGGTGTGACCGACCATATCGCCATTGGCAAAGTTGAGAATGACCAGATCGTAGGGTTTGCCCGCTGTTTCCTGTTCAGCCAGGACCTGCAACAGGCGTTCGGTGACCTCGATGGCGCTCATCTGCGGCTTGAGATCATAAGTGGCCACGTCCCGCGGGGAATTAATCAGAATCCGGTCCTCCCCGGCAAAGGGGACCTCCAGGCCGCCGTTAAAAAAATAGGTGACATGAGCATATTTCTCGGTCTCGGCGATCCGCAGCTGACGGCGACCGTGGCGGCTGACCTCTTCTCCGAGGATCCGGGTGAGTGCCACCGGGGGAAAGGCGACGGGAAAGTTGAAATCAGCCTCATATTCGGTCAGAGTCACCAACTGCAACAGCCGGGGCCGTGCACTGACATCAAAACTAGTAAAGGAGGCATCGCCAAAAGCGTGGCAAAGTTCCCGCACCCGATCAGCGCGAAAATTAAAAAAGATGACCGCATCCCCATCCGCTATCCGGCCCACCGGGGCGCCATCACTGTTCACCAGCACGGTAGGGGCAATGAATTCATCGGTCTCGCCCCGACCGTAGGCCGCCAGCACCGCCTGAACTGCATCCACGGCAGTCGCTCCCTGGCCGCAAATCATGGCATCCCAAGCCTTCTGGACCCGGTCCCAGCGTTTATCCCGATCCATGGCCCAAAAGCGGCCGGAAACCGTGGCCACTCGACCCCGGCCGATGCGGATCAACGCTGCGGTCAGTTCTTCCATGAAGCCGGTACCGCTAGAAGGTGCCGTATCCCGACCGTCCATGAAACAGTGGACCATAATTTCCTCGACCCCCTTGGATGCCGCCAATTCAATCAGGGCGATCAGGTGACGAATGTGGCTATGCACGCCACCGTCGGAGAGCAGGCCACAGAGGTGCAACTGGGTGCCAGACCCGCGCACGCTATCAATCACGTCGTTTAACACCGGATTGGCGGCAAATTCGCCCAAATCAACAGAACGGCTAATCCGGGTGTAATCCTGATAGACGACTCTCCCCGCACCAATATTAAGATGCCCGACCTCGGAGTTGCCCATCTGGCCCTCCGGCAGGCCGACCATGCCGTTATGAGCGATGAGCGAGGTCATCGGAAATTCCCGGCTCAAACGGTCCATGTTCGGGGTGTCAGCCACATACACCGCATTGGTGGACGTGGGGTCGCCAAGACCCCATCCATCAAGGATGGTTAAGACTATCGGAACAGGCGGGTGCATCGGAAGCCTCCTCGCTCGTTATGCTTGCGGTTCACCGGCGAGCAGTTCTTCTGGATCTATTTTCGGGGCATCATGCCACAACCCTTCCAGATCGTAGAAAGCGCGGCTTTCGTGATAAAAAACGTGGGCCACGACATCACCGAAATCAAGCAGGACCCACAACCCTTCACGCATGCCTTCGCTGTGTTTGCTGCTCATCCGCTTGGCGCGCAGCTCCTCTGAGATTGCTTCGGCAAGCCCCTGAACATGACGGGTGGAACGTCCGCTCATGATCACAAAATAATCGGTGAATGAGGCCAGCCCGCGTACATCAAGTACTACGAGATCCTCGGCCTTGGTATCCAGAGCGATACGGACGCAGGCTGCCGCCAACTCCCTTCCTTCTTTATCAGTGTAGTCTTTTTTTAAATGTCTCATGCCTGTAGTGTAATGACAGTTTAGTGTTATGTCTGTCGCAAATACTGCCGCCACCCGAAATTTTTTACGCTTCCAGGGTCAGGCGTTCGCAATCAGCCGTTGCTGGCGTCTTTGTCCGCCCCTTTTTTCCCTCTGGGAGGGAATTCAAAACCGAGTTTTCCTTGGGCATCGAGCAGAAGAAAGGCGTCAAAAGGTCTCTTTTTCTTGGAAATGAAGCCGCCTATTAATTCGGTGCGACCATGGGTCAGCAACTGGCTGATATGTTCACGGTCCAAATGGCGGCCAAGAATTACTTTGGAAATCCGCAGTCCTTTTTTCTGATCACCGTCCAGCGCCGACTCCGAAAGAAACCCTGCCGGGGTTTCAAACACTCTGGTCTTGTCGATGGGCGATATCCCCAAAGGTTCCTGCTGCAGGATCTCGTCGCGATCAAGTTCGGCTGCCGAATCAACAAAAAGAAATTCCACTTTGGAATTGGTAATTCTGACCGAAGCGGTAAACGGCTTGCCTTTTTTGGAACGGAAATCGTCGAAAGGCCCCAGAGTCTGCCCCTCGATCAAGGCAATGATCTCTGCTCCCGTCATCACCCTGCCGCCGAGCACCTTACGGATTACCAGAGTTTTGTCAGCAGACTCATAGGCGGACGCGGTCTCAAAAAACTGGATACCGCCCAACGGAGAAAAAGGGGCCTCCTGCCGCTCGGTACCGCCGCCTTGCTTGACCTTGTCGACGATAACGCTGGCCATATCCCTGATTTCCTTCATGAACTGAGCCCGGGTCATGGTCCCTTTCAGGATCTGATTGAGCTTGTATTCCCAGTCCCCGGTCATTTCCGGCGAGGCCAGCACATCGATATGCCGAGCCTCGAGCAGGCTCAGCAATTCAAAGGCCTTCCCCGTGGGCACGAGCTCGCGCTGCTCGCGAACAACGTACTTCTCGTTGATCAGCTTCTCGATAATCGCCGCCCTGGTCGCGGGTGTCCCTAGCCCCCGCTCCTTCATAGCCTCAGCCAGGTCCTCATCCTCCACCAGTTTACCGGAATGTTCCATGGCTGAAAGCAGAGTCGCCTCATTAAGGCGCGGCGGTGGCTTGGTCTGATGCTCCTGCTTGTCGATCTCATCACAGCGAACAGCAGTGGCAGGAGGCAATGCCTGCAGTACCTTTTCGCCATCCTCTTCATTAGTCGCCCC
>CAITZN010000698.1 GCA_903896915.1 uncultured bacterium | reverse complement strand
GTAATCTATAATTCTGGGGGAACCTGGAACGGTGATTGTTCAACTGTGTTGAAACAGAAATGCTCATCTTGGTTCCTCATCTTGGAGGGATAAGATGGTGGATAAGATAGGCTTTGCATGGTAAAAATATGAATAATTTCAATGGACAACGAGATCAACACCATCGGCGACTGCATGACCGGTTGCTGCATGGCACCCCCCCGGATGGAAGATTTCGTCAGGACGCCTTAAGCGATTCCAGCGTCCGGTGATGGATAACCTTGTCAGTTGCCGGGAGTAGAGGGGTCAAGAGGGCTGCACTGATGGAGGTCGAACCGGCATCGCTGCTGATTGGCGGCCGGAGGATTGGAATTTCTGCAAAAGCCTTCTCAAAACATGCTCTTGCCCGCCGGTAGGCGATCGTATCTACCCGGCCCCCTCGCTGCACCTGCCCCTTATTATCAATAGCATGGCCGAAGCGGATCCATTCCCGTCCACCCTTATATTGCCTGATCGCACCCATCACCTCACCATCGCGGAGCAGGTATTGGGCAATTCTCTGAATGACAACATGCTCCGGCCCGCAGATGATGGCCCGCTTGTCACTCGCCGCCAGTGTCCGATAGACCCGAAACGTAAACCAGGCGACCAGTTGCTGTTCATTGCCTGGCTGCAGCAGCTTGCGAAAAATTGCGTCATACAGCTGCTTTTTGCCGGTGTAGGTAGTCGTCTCTATCTTTAATTGCTGGGCATAGGCCAGGCTCCCCTGATCTGCGGGATGATCCCCGGCCAGAAGAGCTCGCAGTAAATCCCCAGCTTCCTTGACATTGAGCCCTGAGCCGAACCTGTATCCCAATTCGGCCAGCCGCTTTTTCTGGGGATCAGTAGCTTGTTCGTAGGGATGCTGTTCAATCCACTTGGCAATGAGTCCGTCTCGTTGCAAGGCCACCGCCCTGATCTCGGCCTCGTCAAACCCTCTGTACGTTTTCCGCATGGCCCTTCCGGATTTTTCTTTAATCCCGACCACGTTAAATAACGGCATGCACCACCACTCCCTTTCAAAAAAACAGCTCATCGATCAAAGAGGACCCCGCCATTACCGATGAGCCGGTCTAACAGCAATCATTTGAAACGTAACGATTTTTCGCCAATATCCACAGGACCGCTTCTTCTCGATACGGAAGGCGCCAAACGGGTCCCATCCAGCTGATGCTGGCTTTGCGGTTCTCTGGTCGCCTTCGCCACCTCACTGAGCGACGTAATTACTCTGCTCATTTTATCATTTATTTTAGATAGTTCGGAGAGAATCCTAAAAACAAGAATAGGCAGCAGGACAGACATCACCCCCACGGTCACAAGGACCACCAAACCGACAAAAGAAAAAATATAGCCAGCCCCGCCCATTAATAATTTTTCCATCAAACCTGCCTCACGCTTTTCTCCATTCCAAAACCTGTACACGGCAGCTGCCCACCTCACCAACACAGGGCACTATTATTCCAATTCTAAATCAAACGTTACCATTGTCGGCTGCGCTGTGCGGCTCCTCCCCGTACTACTTGTACGGTCTCGTCACTGCTCGCTTGCCTTAGCGTTCTCATTTTGACATTAGAAATGGAATTTAAACATAGACCTGATACTCTGGTTCAAACATGAGGGATTGAATGTGTTCGAGCAGATCATCCGGCCGGGGTTTACTGGCAAGACCATTGTTATAGGCCACTTCAGCCACCGCAACCGCCACGGCCAGCGACACCTCGCGTATTCTGGGCAGGGGCGGGAACACCCGGCCAAACTGCAGATCTGCTTCCGTAACCTCCTGAGCAACAACACGGGCCGCAACCAGGAACATCTCGTCCGTGACCCGCACCGCACCACTCGCCATCACGCCCATGCCGACTCCCGGAAAGATATAGACATTGTTGCCCTGAGACGGAAACAGTTTCTTGCCTTGAGTTATGACCGGTTCAAAGGGGCTGCCGCTGGCAAAGATGGCGCGCCCTCCTGTCCAGGTGTACGCTTCCTCTGCTGTACATTCAGATTTAGAGGTCGGATTGGAAAGAGAAAAAATAATGGGCCGTTCGTTAATCCGGGCCATGGTTTCCAGGATCTCCGGGGTGAATCACTTGGGTTGTCCGGAAACGCCGATAATCGCCTGCGGTCCCAGCATCTCGATGGCATCGTGAAAATCGGCAACAGGCGGATGATCGTGGGCATAGAGGAGCTTATGACCGGTGAGATCG
>CAITZN010000697.1 GCA_903896915.1 uncultured bacterium | reverse complement strand
GCGACCTTATGTAAAATCAACCGTAAGACAGTCTACGGCATCACGCCCCGCAACGCCGAGCAGAGTTTCGCTGTCCATGCCCTCTGCAACACGCACGTGCCGCTGGTCACCATCTCCGGCAAGGCCGGGACCGGTAAAACCCTGTTGGCCCTGGCGGCGGCTCTGGAACAGCGCGGCCACTACCGCCAGATCATGCTGGCCCGGCCGATTGTGCCGCTGTCCAACAAGGACATCGGCTATCTGCCCGGCGACATCCAATCGAAGATCGGCCCCTACATGCAGCCGCTCTATGACAACCTGGCGGTGATCCGCAACCAGTTCAGCGAGCAGAGCGAGATGAGCCAGATGCTCGACAGGCTGCTCGACGACAAGAAGCTGATCATCGAGCCGCTCGCCTACATCCGCGGCCGCAGCCTGGTGAAGATGTACATGATCGTCGACGAGGCCCAGAATCTGACCCCGCATGAGGTCAAGACCATCATCACCCGAGCTGGCGAGCAGACCAAGGTGGTCTTCACCGGCGATATCCACCAGATCGACCATCCCTACCTCGACAGTCAATCCAACGGCTTGAGCCACCTCATCGAAAAGATGCAGGGGCAACCGCTCTACGCCCATATCAACCTTGAAAAAGGCGAGCGCTCCGAGCTCGCCATGCTCGCGAGTGAACTCTTATGAAATCTTCGATACCGGCTCATTCCCCTTTGCGGGCCATCGGCCCTTTCTGCCTGGTTATGCTGCTTCTGGCAGCTGCCAGCTCCGCATCGCAAATCTTCCGCTACCGTGAGCAGACCGGTGACGACAGTTTCACCTTTCTCTGGCGGGCAGAACAGGGAAGCAAAGAAGTAACAGTTACCCAGAATCAGGGTGACGAAACCTACAGCAGCGTCTGCGCTCCGGACGGCACAACCCTTTTCTGGCACTATATCAAGCAGCCGGATACCGATATCCGAGCGGAACGGCTTGGTGACCAGATCCATTTCAGCGGCAGATTTGCCGGCGCAGCCATCGACAAACACCAGCCTATTGATACTCGCCCCTGGTACCAGCCCTTGTCTTTTTCCCTGCAACGGATGGTGGCTCGCGATCAGCAAACGGCCGTTTTCTGGACAATCCGCCCGGATACCCTGGAGGTCGTGGCCATGAAGGCAGACAAGTCGGGCCGTGAGGAAATACCTTCGGGAAAGGAAACCCAGACAGCCGACAAGGTGGTCATTCGTCTGGACGGCTTGATGTCCGCGTTGTGGCAGGCTGAATACTGGTTCCGCCCGAGTGACAATCTCTTCGTCCAATATAAGGGAACGCACGGCCTGCCGGGGACGGCTGAGACCTCGATTAACCTGATTACCCCATAAACAGGGTTTCCCTCTTTCCCAAGCTCCGCTAAGGAACGGCTGGACGCTCCGTGTCCAGGGGTAAAATATCCAGAAGCCATTCCCGGATCTCCGAAAGCTATATTTTCACACTTTCAATGTGGGCAACTGATTACTGCTCGTCAGGTGTGGGGACGAGGAGCGTCAGATTGAGGTTCCTAAGCAGAGCGTTGGAACCAGAGGAAGTCCCCCCTGCTGATCAGCGTGATGACGCCTTCATTCATCTAGTGATGCCAAGCATCCACCAATTGCGATACAGATGCCCCCAGTTTTTGACGGCAGCAACCTTTTTTGTGGTGGGATATTGCCTGCGCCATTCGACGATGCCCAGCCTGCCGGCATGATTTTCGGCGAGCGCGGTACAGCTCTCCACCCAATCGCCGGAGTTGGAATAAAGGGTATGGCCTATCTCCCTTATCCCGGCACGATGAAGATGGCCGCAGATTAAGCCGTCAACCTGATGCGCGGCCACCTCGCGGAGTACGATTTTCTCAAAGTTCCCCAAAAAATTAGCCGCTGTGCTCATCTGATGCTGCAGCCAGACCGACAGCGACCTGCTCTCCTTGCCCCTGTTGGCAACGCGGTTGAGCCACCGCAGAAGCAAGGCGACGGCACTGCCGATCCCTGTCGGACGTGAGCGGTACCGGACAATCGGATCGAAGGTGTCGCCGTGCATCACCAGGTACCGGTAGCCATCGGCCGTCTCATGCACCACCGAGTTCATGAGACGGATATTATTGAAGACGCTGCCGTTGAATTTTCGCAGCACCTGATCGTGATTGCCGGGAATGTAAAACACCTTGGTGCCGTTTCTGGCTTTCTCAAAAACCGCCTGCACGATCTGGTCATTAATCCTTGGCCAGTACCATTTTTTCTGCTCCTGGAGCAGGTCGACAATATCTCCCACCAAATACAGATACTCGGATTCGGTCTGCAGGAGAAAATCGAGCAGTTGTTCGTGCCGCAGGTTTTTTTTGCCCAGGTGCAGGTCTGATATCCAGATGGACCTGAAGTGGAGTTGTGGCATACGTCGCTCCTTCGAGTGTGTGCTGGTGTTGATGATCCATAGCAATCTGCCTCCGTGCAAAGCTGCCATAGGCAGTCTATCCAGACCGTCATTGAGCAGAGTCATGCTTGCCGCCTTTCCGGTACTCTATCCCCGTTCTGTTACCTTTCGATTTGTATCCGGTTGGGTGATTGTTTCGATGGTTTACGCAAAGCCTTCACTGCCAGACAGTGCAGATCTTGCGAAAAAACTCAGATGCGGTCGTGCCGCACTGCAAACGAGAGGGAGGCGCTCGTGACCATGCTGCGCCCGAAGATGAAAAAAAGTGTCACCCAGAGGAACTGCAATCCGAGGATCAGCTGGGGATTGAACAGCAAAGCCAGCCCTCGGGTAATCTCGGGGAGAGGCACAAGGGGTGAGGGAACAAACAGGCTGAGTCCGCAGCCATAGACTATCGCCGCCAGGCCCATCTTCTGATAGGCGGAGATGGCGGTGAAACCACGGAAATCGGCCCTGAGCATTTCCGACAGTACCCGCCACACCTGGGAGACCACGAGGCTCAACAAGAAGGCGGATCGGTAGTGGCCCTGGAGGAAAAGATAACAGGCTATCAAGGCGGTGGCGGTATAGAGGGCACAGGTTAGCCCCTGGATCGGCACCAGTCTGATTCCGGCCAGGTTGCCTTCGTACACCGCTTTCTTCGTAGCGCCAGTGAAAACAAAGGCAAGGCGGTTGAACAGCCGCCCGGCGATAGGTCCGCACTGGGCAAGCGGTTTGCCGTAACAGCAGCCGAAACTGACACAGGCCATCCGTCCCAACCCTTCGCCAAGGATATAGCCGATGGCGAGTGCCGCCAGCATCACTTGCATATCGAGGGGCCTCTCGTTCAAGAGCAAACAGACGCCATTGACCAGGAGAATGAGCAGCGGCATAGCCGCCAGCCCAATGAAGAAGGCCCCGCCGATAGTGAAGGTGTGCTGCTTCTTTTCCACCATCCTGGCCACCACCCTGGCCGCGGGCACGCAAAGGCCCACGGTAAGGATCAGCAGAGCCAACACCGGCCCTAGGGCCGCCCCAGCCGAACCCGAGAGGATCAGGACGAAGAGGATGGC
>CAITZN010000696.1 GCA_903896915.1 uncultured bacterium | reverse complement strand
TGCCGTCTGGGTCGTCTATGACTTCCAGCAACAATACATGACCGCCTCTACGCTGGTGGTCGGTATTGTCCTGCTCTTTGCTGCAACCGGCGCCATACTCGTTATCCTGGCGGAGGCACACGAGTGGGCGGAATCACTCTGGATCAACAAATGGCGACGGCTACCGCAACCGAATGAAACCATTATCGATGATAACGCATTACCAATGATATCCGTCCATGTCCCGGCCTATAACGAACCACCGGACATGATGATCGAAACGATCAATGCCTTGGCGGCTCTCGATTATCCGAGATTTGAGGTGCTAATCATCGACAATAACACCAAAGATCCTGCCGTCTGGGAACCTGTTGCCGCACACTGCCAAACACTGGGCCCACGATTCCGTTTTTTCCATATCTCCCCGCTTGCGGGTTTCAAGGCAGGTGCACTCAATTATGCCCTCCGAGAAACCGCTCCAGAGGCTGAAATCGTCGCGGTCATTGACAGCGACTATATAGTGAATCCCAACTGGCTCAGAGCCTTAGCACCACACTTCGCCGACGAAAACATGGCAATTGTCCAGGCACCTCAGGATTACAGAGATGGTGATGAAAACGCCTTTAAAGCCATGTGCCATGCCGAATACCGGGGTTTTTTCCAGATAGGCATGGTAACCCGTAACGAACGTAACGCTATCATCCAGCATGGCACCATGACCATGGTCCGCCGCAAGGTCCTCGATGAGGTCGGTGGCTGGGCCGAGTGGTGCATCACCGAGGATGCAGAACTTGGCCTGCGCATCTTTGAACACGGTTACGACGCCTGTTATATCCCTCACAGCTTCGGCAAAGGATTGATGCCCGACACCTTTCTCGATTACAAAAAACAGCGATTCCGGTGGGCCTACGGTTCTGTACTCATTCTACGACATCACATGATGTCGATGTTCGGTCTGGAGAAAACCAAGCTCACCCGGGGTCAGCGGTACCATTTTCTCGCCGGTTGGCTCCCCTGGTTTGCCGATGGCATCAATATGCTGTTTAACCTGTTGGCCTTGTGTTGGTCCGCCGGCATGATCTTTTTTCCAGATTATCTGTCGCCGCCCCATATTGTTTTTGCGTGTCTTCCAATAGTTCTGTTCTTCTTCAAAAGCCTAAAGATGTTTTTCCTCTACCGGAGCAGGGTGGTTGCCACACGCCTGCAAAGCATTGCAGCCGGCATAGCGGGATTGGCGCTCTCGCACACCATCGCACGGGCAATGCTCACGGGGTTCATCACTCGAGGTATAGGCTTTTTCCGTACCCCAAAGAATGCCCAAGCCAACGCCTTTTTCAAGGCCCTGGGCGATGCCCGTGAAGAACTGTTGTTCGCTATTGCCCTCTGTTTGGCGATTGTTGGTGTATTACTACGAAAAGATGGCCACATGCTCGACATTCGGATCTGGACATTGGTACTGGGGATTCAGGCAATACCTTACAGCGCGTCGGTCCTGGTTTCGTTGATCAGCGGCCTTCCCCGATTACCGGCAAAACTGGTCGGCACCATGGCCCCATTGCGGGGAGTGAAAACCGATTAACTGGACCGGATCAGCTCCAGCAGTTCTTCAGCGCTGATCCGGGTACTGACATCAGAGCCCTCAAGGAGGGAGGTGGCCAGATCGCGTTTTTCCTGATGCAGCCGGACGATTTTTTCTTCAATAGTGTTGGCAGTAACCAGACGATAGACGGTGACCGGTCGTTTCTGACCGATCCGGTGCGCCCGGTCAGCGGCCTGATCCTCTACGGCCGGATTCCACCAGGGGTCCATGTGGATGACATAATCAGCAGCGGTCAGGTTGAGCCCCAGTCCGCCAGCTTTCAGACTGATAAGGAAAAGATCCCCCTCGCCTGCCTGGAAACTTTCGACCTGCTGTTGTCGTTCTTTGGTAGGGGTAGTGCCGTCAAGGTATTTATAAACGATACCCCTTTCATCAAGATAGGCTCGAAGAAGGGCAAGGTGCCCGGTGAATTGACTAAAGACCAACGCTTTGTGCCCCCCCCCAAGCAACTCCTCCACCACTTCTGTGAAAACCTGCAACTTAGTTGAAGGAATTTCCACATGCTCATTGACGAGCTTAGGATTACAGCAGGCGCGCCGCAAGCGCATAATTTCGGCAAGAATCCGCAGATGCCGCCCTGTCTTTTCACTACTGCCTTCGATATTCTCGATGGCCTGCTGCCTGAGTGCCTCGTAAAACTGCATTTCCTCAGGCTGCATTTCAACTCGCAAAGTTATCTCCGTTCTTGGCGGCAATTCTTCTAAAACCTGCGATTTGATTCGCCGCAACATAAAGGGCCGTATCAGTTTCTTTAGTGTTCGCCTCGCCTCTCTGTCATGATATTTCTCAATGGGAATTCCGAACCGACGGTTGAACTGTTTATAGGTTCCCAATAGACCGGGATTGATGAACGCAAAGAGATTCCAGAGTTCACCTAGATGATTTTCAATGGGGGTTCCCGTGGTAAGTAACCGAAACCGCCCATCCAGCCGCATGGCCGCCTTAGACCGTTTGGTCGCCGCATTCTTAATAGCCTGTGCCTCATCAAGAACAATCGACTGCCAACTGACTTGCGCCAACAGCTCAATCTCCTGCTGCAACAAGGTATAACTGGTGATCAACAGATCGAATTTACCCAAAGATGAAACAATTTCGTTCCGGTTCAGGTCAGAAAACATATGAAAATTAAGGGTCGGGGCGAACTTGTTGATCTCCGCCTCCCAGTTCATGCAGACTGAAGTAGGGGCGATGACCAGGGTAGGTCCTTGGTGAGCAAGGCTCAGGATGACAGCTATCGCCTGCAATGTTTTGCCAAGCCCCATATCATCGGCTAGACAGGCGCCGACGCCCAGATGTGCCAACCGGCTCATCCAGACAAACCCTTCTTTCTGATAATCACGGAGATCAGCCTTCAGGGTCGACGGCACTTTCGGCGTCAAATCCTGCGCATCAGAAATCGCCTGCAACCGTTGTCGCCACCCCTTATCTGCATTAGTCTGCGCCTGATGCGTCAGTTCTTCAAGAGCAATGGCGGCCAGGGGATGGATTTTAACCTCGGTCTCACTGCCCGGTTGATTGTTACCATAAAGGATGAGTTCCTCAAGCCGGTTGCGAAACTCCTGAGTCAACGCCAAAAATTGTCCATCCCCCATCGGAATGAAGCGGCTTCGGGTTTCCCGGACCTTATCAAGCAAGGTCTTGAGTTCCATCACCTCGTCCTGATCGATCTCCAATTGCCCGGACAGCGAAAACCAATCCTGTTGGCTGGTCCGAATATTGAGATTCAACTGATTGACGCCGGCCTGCCTGCGCACCGCAAGTTTTTCACCCTCCGGCCACTCGAGAATAACACTGTCCTTGATTCCCTCAATTTCCAGGAGGACCTGCAAGCACTCTTCGGGGTCGAGCAAATGCCACTCCCGTTTGTTCTCTTGTTCTAAATCAATGGCCAGGTCCAGCATCGGACAACTTTCTTCAATCTCCCTTGCCTTCTCCTCTTCTACCCGCAGATTCCGCTTGGTTCGCAACCGCCTACCGTCAATCTCGGCAATAAGATTCGCGACCCCTACGCCTGGTTTAAGATAGGGTCCGCCCTGTGCAAAAGGACGGACAAACAGTTCGATTCTAAACCCGCTGCCATAGGGAAGGATATGGATATGAATTGTGGAATCGCATTCCACAAGATCAGCAGGTACCCCTTCACTAGGCACTTCAATGGCAGAATGAACCGTCATGAAGGAAGCGATGTTGCCTATGGCGTCCAGCACTTGCCGGCTCGCAGCAAGGGGCACAAGCAACCCATCTCGGCCGGTTATCTCCGCGACTTTTCTGTGTTCATCAATGACCCGAATAATTCTGAAACGAGTCGGTGTTTCCGCCCAAACAGCGACAGCATCCTCTCCAATATCCTGCAGAAAATGAATAAAAAGCGATTCACCCTTGCGCTCGACCACGAGCTCAGGTTCACCCGCTACGATTTCAACAGGTGTCTGCGGTGACCGCTGGAGAAACACAAGGGGATGACCGACGAGGGCAGGTAGCGCTTTCGCGGAGTCAAAGGCGTATCCGCCATTTTTATCTCCTCCCTCCCCAACCTGATGCAAGGCCGAACAAATTAGCCGGTCCTGGTTGGTCATATAATCGAATTCTTTGGCCAAGAGGAGCCTATTAAAAGCTATGATTCGTCCTTTTGTCCAGTTACCGGCCACCGCCTTTTTCTGTTCCTTTGGGATCAGCTCAAGCGTACCGTCAATATAATCGACTAGCCAACACAGCCTGGTCGACCTTTCCGGTTCCCTGATCCTACTCGTTACCTCGATCAGGTTTTGCAAACTTTGCTTCCAGGAGGCATGCGGGGCAATAATATGCGTTAGGTATCGACAGTTCAGCTGAGTTGCCAGGAGCTGAGCGTTATTTTTCATCTCCTCGTGGTTACTGTCGAGAGTTGCCAGCAACTCCGCCGATTCCATAGCGACCCAAAGATAGTTATTTTCGCGGGCCTGTTCATACAGCTTCTTTAAAATTATCTGGAAATCAGGTGGAATTTCCACCCCTATCCAATACAGGGACAGGATGGCCACCAGAGAGGTCAGGCTTCGTTCATCGGCAACCAGATTCTCTGTGAGTGCCAACATGTCGGGCATGACATCATCGGGTGAACAAATAACCGCATCTAGAAAACGAAAAGGAACCTCCTCGGGACAGCCATTACACCGTTTCAAAACAGTATTAATTGCCTGACGCACACGGTCACGGTCCCCTTCCATATCTCTGGAAAGCAGAGCAAAAATACAAAACAAACCGGTAATACCAAGGAAAAAACAGGGCTCCGATCCTGCGTACTGCTGTAACTGTTTCAGGTCTTCGGCAAACAGGCGGAATGCCAATTCCGTATCACCTACGAGAAACGCTACGGAACCGGCAAAACCAGAACCTAGAAAAGAGTCGCCATGACGACCAATGAGTTGCTGCAAATCTTCTAGACGGCCTTGGAGCAGATAACTACTGGCAAGTAGTCGGCGGAAAGGCACGCGTTCGTCCGCAGCTACGGTCAGCGCCTGTTCATTCTCAAGATAGAGGAGTATAGCGGGAAAATGATGCAACCTTTCCAAGGAATACCGAACAACAGAATCCAAAAGGAAAAACTGGAGAGAACCCGGAAGGCTACCAAACCATACGGGGTCAAAAGCACGAACGGCCACTAGAACTGCCGGAGGATCGGTATTGAGATGTCGGTGACAGCCACCTTCGATAAAGGCCGAGGCCTCATCGAGCTTGTCGAAATCCTGACTGTAAACACCTATACGAAATTGCCGCATCGCTCGCCAACATCGGGTGGGCCATTTCCCGTGCATATAATCAAACGGGGCTGCTTTTTCGACAAAGGCGGCCAGTAGACTAAAACGATTGAGAGAGATCGCCTGACGGGTCAGCAACTCGGCAAGGATCGGCGGGCATTGATTTTTCCCATTCAAAAAATCTTTGCGCCGTAGGCGAGAAACCATCTCGCTAATTTCTTCTCCTCCTGGTCGCCGATCCCCGAACAGGGCAGGATCCAAAGAGGCGAAACACCTCGTAAGAAATCCAGTAGAGACAGGCTCATAGATAATAGAGATCAGCTGTAGAAGCAGTTGCTCTGTAGCTGGAAGAGCGGAGACGGATGAGAGGTCATTGAAATCTCGACCTGCGTCAGGTGAAGATCCCGATGGGGGAAGAGAAGATAATTCATTCAAAATAGTTATTGTATCCCAGCCATTATGCTTGTTGCTGTCCTTGACTAACGGACAAAGGGGGAGACCATGGAGCGGTAATCGGGAGCAAAAACCCTTTTCGTATCCCGGTTATACTTCTGCTGATGATCTGTGAGTACCCCCGATTCGCCAACGCACTGAAAACGACGGAAGGATATACATTGCGCACCGATATCACTTTAACATCTGCGCGTTGGTCCAAATTTTAGCCTCTTTTTTCAACTGACCGAGCCAGTCCGTCATCAGTTTATTATTCTGAACAGCAAGCAACTGCTGTTCGAAATCTTGACGCTTGTTTTTGTCCATCATGTCTTTGCCCTGGCGAGAGTCAATGATCTGATAGATATAAAAAGCGTTGTCCACTATGATAATCTTCTCCGGAAACGCCGCCCGGCCGACATGCGTAAAGGCATTTTGCCGGACCTGGTCGGGAACGGAAGCCGAGGGGCCAAGCCTTTTCAAATATTCAGATTCCTTTCGGTCCGGGCTTGCAGGCCAGTTCTGCTTCTCTTTGACCGTTTTGAGCATATCCTCTGCGGCAGTTCGTGCGAGGTCAATACTCTTAACTTTTTTAAAGTCAGCAACTGCTCGATCACGAACAACGGAAAGTTCAGGAATCACCGATTCTTTTATATCATCGACAAAGATTATAGCATATCCGGTGCCGATTTCGACGATTGAACTCAATTCACCTTTTTTCAATGCAAAGACAGCCTGGAGAAAAGAACGATCGCGTACCACGCTGTCCTGTGGCGGGTTGTTTTGGGCAAAAAAATCCGTTTTGCTCACAGGACGACCACTTCCAGCACTGTATTTCGCAAGACTACCAGATTTAATGATATCTTCGTAGGCTGTTGAGGCCCTCTTGAACGTGATCGCTTTGCCACCCTTTTTCTCAAGATCCTGGCGGATTGCTTCGCTGACCTCGCCAAGGGTTTGTGTCTTTTCAGGGATGATCTCTTCAAGCTTGATTATATGATACCCAAACGGAGTCTCCACCAGCCCGCTGACCTCACCTTTTTTCAGAGAAAAAACAGAGTCCTCAAACGGTTGCACCATTTTACCACGACTAAAAAGACCTAAATCGCCCCCCTTGCTTTTAGAAGAATCTTCAGAGTACTGGGTAGCCAGTTGCGCAAAATCCCCCTTGCTTTGAATCTGAGCCAGCACCTTTTCCGCCTCCGTCTTCTTGGCAGTCTTGACTTCCGGACTTGCGTCGTTTGCGACCTTAAATAGAATATGTCGAACCCGCCGCTGTTCGGCAGTATTGTATGTAGCGGAATTCTCCTGGTAATATTTCTGCACATCATCCCCACTGACCGTCACTTGTTTCAAGTCGTCAG
>CAITZN010000695.1 GCA_903896915.1 uncultured bacterium | reverse complement strand
TCCTGCTGGGGGTACCGCCTGCAGATATCGATATCACTGTCCCGGCCGGGGCGAAAATCTGGGCTGGTAAACTTGCCGCAATGACCGGTGGGGCGTATGTAGTGCTGGGGCGAGATGAGGATGCGGCCCGCGTGGTCAGTCAAAAAACGGTGATTGATATCTCTTCTTTTCGCCAGGGAGCAGCCACTATCCTTGATGAATTGATTTTGCGAGACCTGACGGTCAATGCCCTGGCGCTCCGGATCGATCCGCTCCTAGCAGATGCGGACAGGGGCGGTGGTCGTGAGGTTCCCATTCTTGATCCCACCGGAGGGAGAGAGGATCTGGAGCAGGGACGGATTCGGGCGGCGAGCCCTGAGTGTTTCACCAGCGATCCGCTCCGTCTGCTGCGGGTTTTTCGTTTTGCCGCATGTCTCGGTTTTGCTGTCGATGCGGCGACCCTGGCGCTGGTACAGCAACAACGCCATCTGCTGGTTGCATCTGCACCTGAGCGTAGAGCCCATGAACTTGATCTAACCATGGCATCAACGGGTGGGCATGAAGCCTTTGCTGGCATGGCAAAAACCGGGCTGCTGTGGGAGATTATCCCCGAACTGGCGGCCGGTGAAGGCGTGGTCCAGCCCGAGAGCCATCACCTTGATGTCTGGCAACATAACCTTGAGACCCTGCGCCAGATGGAGCGGATTGTCGCTGCCCCTGCGGATTATTTTCCAGAGTACCGAGAGGCGATGACGGTGTATCTGGACGGGGACCGGCAACGGTTGCGGTTGAAATGGGCCGCTTTGCTGCACGATCTCGGCAAGCCCGCAACCTGCGCCATTAATGAGGACAAGGGCGGCCGGATCACCTTTTACAATCATGACCTGATCGGGGCTGAGATGTTTCGCGCCTTTGCCCAGCGGCTGCGCTGGAGCAATGAGGATACGGAACAGGTGACACGCCTGATTGCCGGGCACATGCGGCCATTTCATCTCGCCAATGTGGCCCGTGGCGGCAGCCTGACCTTGCGTGCCAGTATCAGGATGATCAGAAAAGCCGGGGCCGAACTGCCGGGCCTTTTCCTCCTCAGTATGGCGGATGCCCTGGCTGGCCAGGGGGTCGAGCGGATTGAAGGGATGGAAGGGGAGTTGATTGCCCTGTATGGTCATCTCGAAAAAATCCGACGTGAGCATGTTGAACCGGTTCGTTCCGGTCCGCCGTTGCTCACTGGCAGGGAGCTTATAGCAATCCTCCATCTTAAACCTGGGCCGATATTCAAGGAAATTCTTGGTGCGATCGAGGAAGCGCGGATGGAAGGGACGGTAGCCGATCTTGCAGGGGCGCTACAGCTGGCAAAAACATTTATAGCAGAGAAAACCGGTTACGACCGGCAGGAATAAGGGGTGTGTGATGCGTGATGAGCAGGATTACTATTTTAGGAAGGCGAAAAAAGAGAACTATCCGGCACGTTCCGTGTACAAGTTGGAAGAGGCGCAGCTCAAATACAAGTTTTTGAAGGGTGGGCAGC
>CAITZN010000694.1 GCA_903896915.1 uncultured bacterium | reverse complement strand
GTCCGGGCAAATCAGGTTAATGTGCGCCAGTTTGTGTTCGTTTTCTTCCAGTTCAACGGTCAGCTCATCGAGTTCGTCAGAGGCGGCGTCCCGGCCGAGGCGCATCCTCAAAGTCTTTATTTCTTTTATCTGCGCGTCAATGATTCGTTTCATGTCAAAATAGCGCTGCAGTTGTACTGGCGAGACGGCTGCGGCAATAAGGGAAGGGTCAGCGCTGTCCGATCCGACGGTTCCGGTCGTAATCGATCCGGCTGCCACTATCTGAGAGTGGATGATTCGGGATGAGGAGTCGCAGTGGATATTGCCGTCTGCGTGCATGCGGCAAAAGTAGGCGCTTTTTCTTAGGATGATGGACCCCACCGCATTTATTCTTCCGTGCTCAACGATGTGGATGTCGATATCCCCTTTGGCATGGATATCGGAAAGTTCACCGATCAAGCCGACTTTGACCACCACGTTGCTGTCCGATTTGACCTGGGCTTTTTCTTCAATGGTGCCCGTGATCAGGACGTCTCCCAATGCATTGACCTTGAATTTTGGCTTGATCGAACCCTTGATTTCAACGGAATCGTTCGAGTTGATGTTCCCGGTCTTAAAATCGACATCTTGAGCAATGACCTGTCTTGAACAAACCTTAACAGAACCATCGGACACCTTGGAGAGTACGCCCGAGCGGGTTGCGCGGATCTCACCGGTTGCCTCGTCGTAGGCGGCATCGTCTGTAACATTAAGGGAAATATCCTTGCCGGGTTCCTGTGCAACTGCGACACCGAAGATGTCTTTGCCTGGAATTCCAGCGGTGGGGGCGATCTTGACAGCAATGAGCTGATCCTTGCTGACCCCGATAAACATATTTCGTTCCCGAAAGTCTATTTCACCGTTGCCCATAACTTTGCCGGGCAGGGGGCCGATATCCATTTCAAAGCGAAGCCAAGCATCATCCCCTTTCACCGGCAAGGTGCCCAAGGCTATGACCGCTTGTTGTGGTCGCTGCTCCATAACGGCATTCTCGAGGCATTGTCCGGTAGCGTGAGGCAGGCGACCAAATGAGATTATTTCTTCATCGAGAACTTGCAGGAGCGTTTCCTGATCAGGGAAGGGTAGGCCGGGCGGTGTCGGTTTGAGGCAGAGAATGGCCTGCATCCGATTCGGCGTGACCTTGATCAGCTTGTCAATGCTGAGAGTGCGCTGTTCCACAGAGCCTTTTTGGGAGATGTTGATCAACGGGTAGCCGCTGGCAGCGGCTATCAACTGCTGCTTCTCTTCGTCGCATATCACATGGTCGCCGGGGAGAAGGATATATTCCGGAAGGAGTGGACAGAAGGCTATTTCCTGGCCAAAGACGTCTTTCCCAGGCTCAAAGTCTAGAGAATCGATTTTGGCGAGAATGTCGCCAGTACGGACAAGGGGAGCGAGAACGAGTTGTGATTGCTGGTTTTGTCCGTCTTCATCTACTTCTTCTATGGTTTCGGAGTGGGTGGCGAACTGCAGATGCATACCCTGGAATGCGGCTACCGGTGGGGTGCCCGAGGCCAGCACCAGCGGTTCATCCAATGGTTCCGCTCTGTCAATGCAACCGACGGCTCTGGCAACGGCCTCCTGGTCAAGGCCATGGACTATCTTTTTATCGATAAGCAGGTTGTTTAGTTCTGCGCTCGAGCTGAGCGATACGGTTTCGTCTTCTGTTTCGGCAGAGAGGAGTGTGACATGAAGAAGATCCGGTGAGACCTGAAAGAAATATGGTTTTCTTTTCACTCTATGCGGTGCCCATGAAAGAGATAATGGTGTTTATTAAGTATTAACAGAAAGATCCGTCAACGACAAGGTAGAAGCACTGATGGTTGGGGATTGATGTTCAAGCTTGTGGATGTAAGAATGATACATTCAATGGGTCTGTTCAGGGAAAGTGCGTTGCTGGTACTATCTGAATCTTGCAAGCATCAACATTTGGGTAATCGAATTTTTGCAGGCCATACCATCGGCATGCCCTTTGGGTCATACATATAAACCGGGTTGGCAAACAACCGTAGGGGTCTTCTTGAGCCTCTTGTAACAGCCGACCACGTCGTCATTTCAGCCTTCTGGAAACACTTGATCATCTCGCCGCTGTTTTTGTCAATTTCATTAGTATTGTGATGAACTATTCGTTCTTTGCTTGCAGTGTCTTACAATCAAAATAAAAATGGATGCTTTTTCATGGAATTAATGGCATGAAATAATGAGTTAGCTACGATGATTGCTCGAATTTCCGGGTAAAGTTGCCCCCATCGAAAACTGATAAAGGACGATAATGACCAACAGCAAAGATAACCAATCCGAAGAAGCTGTTTCTTTGATGGATACGACAAGGTCATTGCAACTAGACGCTCTGCAGACGAGCACAAGGCAATCTGCGCAAGCGCTACGCCAACAGGCCGAAAAAATCTTGCTGGATAAAACGGTCCAGACAGCGGCAGACCTGAAGGCAGTGTCGCTTGAAGAAATCCAGCGGATACTCCACGAGTTGCAGGTGTATCAGATTGAGCTGGAAATGCAGAACCAGGAGTTGCTCCGCACCCAGGCGGAACTTGAGGCGTCGCAGGCTTACTATTTCGATTTTTATGATCTGGCGCCGGTGGGCTATGCCACGCTCTCCGAAAATGGATTGATACTGAATACTAATCTAGCCGCAGCAATTTTTTTAGGTGTGGCCCGTGGGGAGTTGGTCAAGCAACCCATGTCCCAGTTCATCCATAAAGAGGACCAGGATAGCTACTATTTGCATTGTAAAAAGGTCATTGCGACTGGTGAACTTCAGGTATGCGACCTGCGGATGGTAAGAAAAGATGAGTCTAAATTCTGGATGCGGCTGTATTCCATCGCAGCTCACGACTCCGACGGTACGCCTGTGTGCAGGGTTGTGTTGAACGATATTACTCAGCAAAAGCAAGCCGAGATGGAGCTATGGCAGAGCAATGAGCGATTCCGGAAGGTGCTGCTTGATGTCCAATCCATCGCTGTTCAAGGGTATAAGCCGGATGGCACGACGCAATACTGGAATTGTGCGTCCGAGCAGTTGTATGGAT
>CAITZN010000693.1 GCA_903896915.1 uncultured bacterium | reverse complement strand
GTTCAAGACAATAATTTTTCAGGAGATACCGACATGCAAAAAATGGAATGTCCCTGTGGATACGTTTACGATCCAGCTGAAGGCGACTATGAAAACGGCGTGCAGGCAGGAACAGCCTTTGCCGATCTGCCCGACGAGTGGGTCTGTCCGAAATGCGGCGCGGAAAAGGAATATTTCTACGCTGTCGATTGATCGTCACGCCGCAGGCCACTGTGGCTCACAGGCCCCGTGTCCTGCGGCACCCCAAACTTTTTCGGTTGCTCTTTTTCTAATCGACCCCCCTTACCATCCTTCACACTGCCCGCTCAAGACCCTATACTGCCCATCATCCACCGCCAATCCCCGTTTCACCCTGCCCCATTTTTTTTCTTGTGCAAAGATCATCGATACCATATCATCAATAATTCCGACAGGAAGTAAATCATCCCCCCACTTTCACTGAGGAGGTTTCCCATGTCTTTCCATCGTGGCAATCTCGTAGCAGCACTCTTCTTTTTCTTTGCACCGATCCTCTTGACCACACCGTCGAACGCAGACTATTACAATGAGCCTGCAGAACTTGTCGACAGGGGAACTTCTGTCTACAAAGGATTTATGGCCGACCCTAACATGGAGTGGTTTCAACGCAATGTCAGTCAGGCCAGAGGTATTTTCATCGTTCCTCAGATGCTGCGTGGCGGTTTCATCGTCGGCGGCTCTGGCGGTCGTGGCCTCCTGCTGGCCCAGGATGGCCTTTCTGGTAAATGGAGCTATCCGGCCTTTTACAGCATGGGTTCGGTTTCACTGGGATTCCAGATAGGTGCCGACGCCTCAGAGATTATCCTTCTTATTATGACCGAACGCGGCCTGGGCGCCATGCTCTCCACTGATTACAAGCTCGGTGCCGATGTGTCGGTGGCAGCCGGACCGATAGGGGCTTCAGCCAAGGCGCAAACAGCCGACATCCTTGCTTTTGGACGCTCCCAGGGAGCTTTCGGTGGTATCAGCATCGAGGGGGCGGTAATTTCGCCACTGGTTGACTGGAACCGAATCTATTACGGCAAATCTGTGCAGGTTTTTGACATCATTAACAACCAAAGTGTTACCAACAAACAGGCCGAACCACTGCGTGAGCTCATGCCCAAGCCAGGTAAGAGTAGCCAAACCCTGGGAAGATAGGAAGACACGGCAAACGTTCGGAAATTTTAGCGTGACCTTGTGCTGATATCAGTGACCCAACAACCAATTTTCATCATCGACCAATCCCAACCCGGGTTTCTTGTAGTTAACCTCGGCGGCTCCTGGACCCTCCACACCAACCCGCCCGCACCTGCGGAGCTGCTGGTAGCTATTAATAACACTGTCCGTTCCCTCACCTTTGCCAGCGAACAACTTGAGGACTGGGACACCCGGCTGCTGATCTTCCTCAAAACCATCATCTCCGCTGCCCGACAGCAACATATCGAGATCAACCTCACCGGCTTGCCACCGGGGGCAGAACGATTGCTATCGCTTGCCGAGACGGTGCCTGAAAAATCGATTTACTCCAAAAATGTCCACGATTTCCTGGTCACCCGGATTGGCCGCAGAGCCATCGACGCCTACGCTCAAATTCGTGAGATGGCAGCCTTCATCGGCGAAATCATTATTGAATCCAGGGCCCTTCTCTCAGGAAAATCGCCGTTTCGTGCCCGCGATTTTTTTTATTTTGTCCAGGCCTGCGGGGCTGAATCGCTGCCGATTGTCTCCCTGATTGCCGTGCTGGTGGGAGTGATCCTTTCTTTTGTCGGCGCAGTCCAACTGCAGATGTTCGGAGCCCAGATCTACGTAGCCAACCTGGTTGGCCTCGGCATGGTGCTGGAGATGGGGGCGCTGATGAGTGGTATAATCATCGCTGGACGTATTGGCGCGGCCTATGCTGCACAGCTGGGCACCATGCAGGTCAATGAAGAAATCGACGCCCTGCGAACCATGGGTATCTCGCCGGTGGGCTTCCTGGTTCTGCCCCGGATGTTGGCCCTGATGCTCATGCTGCCGTTGCTTTGTATTTATGCCGACATCATGGGTATCCTTGGCGGCTCTGTCATAGGGGTTACCATGCTCGATCTGTCGCTGGTGGAATATCTGGAACAGACCCGCACAACAATACATCTCAGTCAATGCTGCCAAGGCTTGGTGAAAAGCGCAGTGTTCGGGGTGCTGATCGGTTTCGCCGGCTGCCTGCGCGGCATGCAGTGCGGCCGCAGCGCCCTGGCTGTGGGCGAGGCCACCACCTCGGCAGTGGTAACCTCGATTGTCTTGATTGTGGTCTCGGACTCAATCATCACCTTCATCATCAATTCCTAGCGCTGTCGCCATGACTGCCTCAGCCCCTGCAATTACCGTCAAGGCCCTGACCATGGCCTACGGCAGCTTCGTTCTGCAGCAGGATTTGAATTTTTCCATCGCACAGGGCGATATCTTTGTCATTATGGGGGGGAGCGGCTGCGGCAAATCCACCCTGCTCCGTCACATGATCGGCCTCAAGCCCCCCGCAGCCGGATCGGTCTGGTACGGCGAAGAAAACTTCTGGGAACTCCCCGATGAGGAACGAGACCGGATCATCCGCAAGGCTGGGATCCTCTATCAATCTGGTGCTCTGTGGAGCTCAATGACGCTTGCTGAGAACGTCGCCCTGCCTCTCCTGCACTACACAGACCTCATGCCTGAGGTTATACAGGAACTGGTGGCCTTCAAGCTGTCTCTGGTTGGCCTGTCCGGGTTCGAGGAGTTCTATCCGGCCCAATTGTCTGGCGGCATGCGCAAACGAGCGGCACTGGCACGAGCGATTGCCCTTGATCCGGATTATCTCTTTTTCGATGAACCTTCGGCTGGACTCGATCCGATCAGTGCAAAAAATCTCGACCAACTCATCCTGGAAATCCGGGAAAGCCTGGGCGCGACAGTGGTCATAGTTACCCATGACTTGGCGTCGATTTACGCCATCGCCACTAACTCGATCTTTCTCGATAGCGACAGCAAAACCATGCTGGCAGAGGGAGACCCAAAAACTATACTGCAGGAATGCACCAATCCGACGGTGCTCAATTTTCTTACCCGGGGGACCGGAAAACGGGAGGTTCGAACGGTTTGAGCAAAAAAGCCAATCCCACCCTAGTCGGCACCTTTGTTCTGATTGCCATTGCCCTGACAGTTGCCGCCATAATAATTATTGGCAACATAAAATTTAAGGACAACAAATTCCGTTGTGTCGCCTTTTTCACCGGCTCCCTCTACGGCCTCGACATCGGCGCACCGGTGACCTTCCGAGGAGTCACCATCGGTCGGGTCAAAGAAATCCGGATCAATTTTGACAAAAAGCAGAACAACTATATCATCCCGGTACACGTCGACATTGAACAAACCCCTGACTTAAAGGATGATCAGAATGTAAACTTGGATCCAGAAAAAATTCGCCAGATGATGGAACAGCTCATCGGCCAGGGGTTAAGGGCGCAACTCAAAATGAGCAGTCTGCTGACCAGCAAGCTCTATATCGACCTAGCCTTTTATCCGGACACCGAAGTACGACTGCACAACAAAGACGCTAAACTGAGCGAAATCCCGACACTACCATCGGGGCTAGAGCAGATCACCCAGGTACTGGAAAAACTGCCAATCAAAGAGCTCATAACTAAAACAGTCTCTGCGCTCGATGGCATTAACAGCATCCTCAATTCCCCAGAAACCAGACATTCCATGCAGTCTTTGGATAATACGCTCACTCGGCTCGACACTCTTCTAGGCCACGCCGATACCGAATTGCCCATACTGGCTGCCGAACTGAAAAAGGGACTGGCCAACTTCGCCACCCTTGCCGCCACGGCGACAGGCATTCTCAAGACAGCTGACAAAGAACTTCCGCCAATGAGCCGTGACCTGCAGCAACTGCTGACAAGTCTCAACGGAACAGCAACTGCGCTCACCAAAACATTAAATAACATCGAACAACTGACAGCCAAAGACTCCACGCTCACTTATCAGGCCGCCAGCTCCCTGCAGGAGATTGAGAAAGCCGCCTCTTCTATCAGACAATTGACTGAATACCTTCAGCAGTATCCCAATGCCCTAATTTTCGGTCAAGGAAAAGACAAGCCATGAAGCACCCAATGAAAACATACCTTAAACAACCATTGTTGCTATTGTGCGCCCTCTTGCTCAGCGCCTGCATTGCTGGCCCAACGGCCAATACGCTCTACACCCTGCAACCGGCCAAGCAGGACCGATTGGGACAGGAGTTCTCCGATTTCAGGGAAATGATTATAATCATGCCGGTCCGGTTGGCACCGCAACTGCAAGGCCGGGGCCTGGTCAGCCAACGCTCGGCCACCGAATCCAAGGCTTCGCTTAACCATCTCTGGGCTGGTCCGCTGGATCAGCAGATTGCCGAAACTGTCGCCAGCGATCTGAAAAATTTCCTGGGTACGGACAATGTTGCCGTCTTTCCCGGCCCCCGCTTCAGCGCAACCCGCTATCAGGTGGAGATCGAAATCAACGAATTCAGCGGCTTTGAGCAGTCTTTCACCACCCGCGCCGTTTGCACCCTCAGCGATACCGCCACCAAAACCATGCTATACAGGAAATCGTTCCAGCAGACGCTGAACATCGACAAACCCGATTATTCAGGCTATGTTGAGAAGGCCTCACAGGCTATCGGCGACCTGAGCAAAGAGGTAGCCATGGCTTTGCTGACTGCCCATCAATCACAATCCATCCCACGTTCCCATGAAAAATAAACACACACTGCTGCTCTTTTTTGCCCTGTTGATCATCCTGACCGGTTGCAATCACATCAAACCAGAAACCTTGTTCAGCAGTCTCACCAGACCTGATAAACTCAAAGTCGGCATCGCCATCGACGCACCACCGCTTGCCTACAAGAATAACGACACCCTCTCAGGACTGGAAACAAAATTCGCCGCCGGCCTGGCCCGCTCTTCGGGCAAGACGCTGGAGTTTGTTGAACTGCCACGGCAGGGATTGGCCCAAGCCCTGGTGGACAAGAAGATCGACATCATCATGTCCGGCCTGACCGCAGCCACCGCGCAAGAGCAAAAGTTGGCCGTCACTACGCCATATCTGATTTCGGGCCAGGTCGCCCTGGTCCATCTCGATGTCTACAAGCAACTGGGCAACAGCACCCGCAACCTCACCGAACCGAAAGTACGGCTTGGCGTCGTCACCGAAAGCCCTGGCGACATCTTCATCAAAGGACTCAACCCCCAAGGGGGGGCAATCCGATTTGCCTCGGCACCAGAAGGGGTAAAAGCCCTGATCGACAACACTATCGATGTCTTTATCTACGACCTACCCGCTAATTTCTACTACGCCTCACTGTACGTCGACAAGGGTCTGACTCCGGGAGCGACCCTCATGACCCGCGAGCAACTGGTCTGGGGTGTACGCCCGGATGACCAGGCAATGCTCAAAGCAGCCAACGAATATTTGGCCGCCATCCAGCAAAGCGGCGAACTCCTGAACCTGATCGAACGTGCCATCCCCTTCTATAAAAATACCGCCTACAGTCCCAAAAAATAACTCCGAGGGGGCGTGAAGGTGACGCTCCCCTTTGTCACCTTCACGCCTGCAGCGTTTTCTTGTGCCCTTTCAACCCTCGAACTGCAGATCCATCTGCACCAGCCTGCGGTAGAGCGATTCGCGCCCCATCAGTTCATCATGGCTGCCCTGTTCGACAATACGCCCCTGATCCATAACCACAATCCGGTCCACCCGGCGTATAGTGGAGAGCCGGTGGGCTATCACCAATGAGGTTCGGTCGCTGAACCCAGCGGCTATTGCCTTCTCCAGCATATTCTCCGATTCGGTGTCAATGGAGGCGGTGGCCTCGTCCAGCACCAGGATAGCTGGGTTGCGGTACAAGGCCCGGGCAAAAGAAAGGAGTTGCTTCTCCCCCTGAGAGAGGTTGAGCGCTCCCTCGCCGATCACAGTTTCCAGACCCTCGGGCAGTCGGTCGATGAAAGACTGGATACCGGTCTGGTGGAGCAGGTTAGCCAGACGGGCCTCGTCTGTTTCCTGGTCCAGGACGATATTGGCACGTATGGTGTCGGGCATGATGAAGATGTCCTGCATGATAATGCCCACCCGCTGCCGCAGGGCCTGCAATGGCAAATGGCGGATATCCTGTCCGTCGATGAGGACCGAACCGTGCTCAGGATCGTAAAAACGAACCAGAAGCGAAATCAGGGTCGACTTCCCCGCTCCGGTTGACCCAACCAGGGCTACGGTCTCCCCTGGCTCAATGGTCAAATCGATTCCTTTGAGCACCGGGTGAGCCGGTTCGTAACCGAAACGCACCTGCCGAAACTCAATGCGAGCGCTTGCTGCCTCCGCCTTCCCTGATTGCACCGGTTCGAGAATAGCCATGACGGAACGGGTATCGAGCGTCTGGAAAATGCGCTCGGCCGAGGCCATAGCCGACTGGACAATCGAATATTTCTGGGAAAGCTCCCGGAGCGGCTGAAAAAAGAGCCGCATATAGGAGAGAAAGGCGGCCAGTTCACCGATCGTCAACTGCCTGCGAACAACTTCGCCACCACCGTACCAGATGAGCAGGGCGATAGCCGCAGAGGCCATCAACTCGGTCAGGGGCATGAAGGCCCCGAATATCCGGATCTGCCCGAACGATCGCATCAGGTATTCGCGGGTCAGCTCGCTGTACACCCGGCTGCTTCGTTCCTGAGAGCCAAAGGCCTGAATAACGCCGACCCCGGCCAGCGATTCGGCGAGAAAGGCGTTGATTTTGGCCATCTGCGACCTGATCGCCCGAAAGGTTGCGCGGGCAAAGCGTGAGAACACCAGTGTTGAGATCAGGGCCAGGGGCACAAAAATTGCCATGACCAGGGCCAGTCGCACATTCATCATCGCCAAGAAACAAAAGATCCCGACCAGCTTGAGACCGTCATTGCACAAGGTGACCATCACCGAGGTGAACATCTCGTGCATGTTCTGGATATCGTTAGTCAACCTGGTAACCAGACGCCCGGCGGGCTGATTGTGGAAATAGGCGAGATCCAGGGTGAGGAGATGGGAGAAAAGGTGCTGGCGGAGGCGGTGCATAATCGATTGACCGATCCACTCAAGCACCACCACCTGGCAGAAGGTGGCAACAAACACCACGCCGACCAACAGGCCGTACTGCAGGGCCACCCGGCCAAGCCCGGCAATACGCTGGCTATGGGTGAGGGTGTCGGTGACGATATAGTGATCGATGCCCAGCTGCATCAACCGCGGCAGGCCGAGGGTCGCGGCGGTGACGACCAGAGCAAGGACCACCGCCCCGGCCAGTCCGGCCATGTGGCCCGAACAGTAGACCAGAATCCGCCGCCAGAGCCGGGCGTCGCCGATGGAACCAGCTTGCCCATCTTCTGAGTAACCGAAATTATGCATCGTTTTGCTGTTTCTCCACCATTGCCTGGTAGAAGGGGTTAGCCAGGAGCTCCTGGTGACGCCCCTGCTCGACAATCCGGCCCGCATCGAGCAGGACAATCCGGTCGCAGTGGCGCAGAACGTTGACCCGGTGAGAAACAAGCAGGACCGTCTTGCCCTGCAGGGTTGCCAGGATCCCTTGCAGCACCTGGTGCTCCGTCTCGACATCAATGGCCGATAAGGCATCGTCGATAACCAGCATGGGCCGGTCGCAGAGCAGGGCCCTGGCCAGAGCCAGACGCTGTCGTTGCCCGCCGGAAAGCTTCACCCCCCGCTCACCGATAATCGCCTGATAGCCGCCGGTAAAGGTCTGGATATCGGCATCGATGGCCGCTGCTTGCGCCGCCGCCTCGATTTCAGCCGCTGTGGCCTCCGGTCTGCCGAAGGCGATATTATTCGCGATTGTGTCGGCAAAGAGCACCGACTCCTGACCGACATAGGCAATGCACTGCCGCAGCTGATCCTGTGAGAGTTGATTGACATCCTGACCTCGGAAATAAAGCATCCCATCCGCCACCGGGTACATCCGCAGCAGCAATTTACACAGGGTTGATTTCCCCGATCCGGTCCGGCCGGTCATACCCATCAACCCTGGTCCGATCTCAAGATCCATACCACTGAGTACCGGACGAACAGAGGCCCCGTAGGCAAAGGTCAGGCTGCGACAGGAATAGACTGTGGGCGCTACTGGGGGAGCAGCCAGGGCTACCCCTGTACTGACCGTCGGTTGCTCTGAGAGCAGGCGATGGATCCTGCGTAGACTGGTTACCCCTCGCTGGGCTAGATTGGCGACCCAGCCGATGGCCATCATCGGCCAGATCAGCATATAGAGATAACTGACAAAAGCGACAAAAGAACCGATCGATATCTGCGACTCGATAACTAGAGCCCCGCCGTAATAGAGCAACAGCAGCATCGCGATATTGCCGATCAGGGTGGCGATAGGAAAGAGCAACCCCTGAATCGCTGCGACCTTGAGGTTGCTCCGTACATACTGTTCCCCTAAGGCATGAAATCGCTGTTCCTGAAATCGTTCCAGGGTGTAGCCCTTGATCAACCGAATCGACACTAAGGTGGCCCGGGCAAATTCAGTGAGCAGAGAAAACTGTTCCTGCACCAGATTAAAGCGGTGGTGCAAGCGGCCAGACAGTATCCGGGTACAGATAATCAAGAGCGGCATGGGCAAGAGGGCGATCAGGGTCAGCTTGACGCTGATCGCCAGCATGAAGACCAGAGCTGCCGATGACATAACCAGAGCATCCACCGACGCCACTAACCCCATACCGCAAGCCATCTGAATGGCATTGAGATCGTTACTGGCATGGGCCATGAGATCGCCGGTAGTCCACCGTTCAAAAAAAGGCGGATCCATACGCAGGACATGGGTAAACAACCGGTCGCGCAGCTTTTTCTCAAGAATTCGTGAGAAACCGATGATCAGATAGCGCCAGATGAAACGGAGCAGGGCCACAATCACCGCCACCAGACAGACAGCTCCGCTCAGTTCGAGCAACTGTGATGAAGTTGCAGCCCCTGTAGAAAGGGCATCGACCGCTGTCTTGACAAAGCGGGGTATAATGAGCTGGAGAAAATCGACCACTATCAGCGCCAAAAAGCCGCAGCCTAGTCGCAGCCAATGCTCCCGAAAAATCGGCAGCACCAGGCGCAACAGCGTCGTGATCTTGGTAGAGGGCGATGGTTCAGTCATGGCAGCGAGGGCAGAAGCTCTTCATAGGCGTTGGTTAGGAGGATGAATTGTTCGGTATCGCCCCCCTTGTCCGGATGCAGCTCATGAGCCTTTTGCCGGTATAAACGGGTGAGGTCCTTCTTGCGCAAGCCCGCCAGTTGCTCGCCACTAAGCCCGAAGACTATGAAGGCCTGCTGTCGGGACATCCTGCCGGTATCGGCGGCAGAGGTGCTGCGATGTGACCTTCGCGAACGGTTAAATCGTGCAAACCGAGCCCACCCCATTGGTTCCTCAGGAGCTGCGTCAAAATACATGATCAAATAACGGACCAAGTACGGTGGCAGACAGTCAAAAGGGGGAACCCCTTGCCAGAAGGTCAGGTCGACGGCCAATCGGCAGACCTCCTGGACCAACAGGGTGTCGAGCCGTTCACGGTCGAGGGCCTGGGGGATGGAACGGGCGAAACTTTCCGGGAAAAACCGCTGTAAATCAAAGATAGTAAACAGATACTGTTGGTATTCTCTGGACGGCAGAACCTGTTCCTGGGCCAGAATCAGCTGTTCGATCTCGTCCCGGGACTTATCGAGCAGGATGATGTAGAGGGCCTGGGACTTATCGACCGTCTCAACCGAGGTCCGTCCCAGCCGGAGAAAATGGAGCCGTCGGCGGTCAACAGCATGCGTCTCGTGCAGCGCCCGGTTACGCAAGCTTTCGCCTGCAGGTTGCCAGCTTCGGTATTTATGCCGGTTACGAAACGGTTCTAGCCTGTTTTTTATGTACGGATCGACAAAGTGGAACAACAACTCCTCCAACTCGCTATACGAGGCCGTAACTCCCTTGTCCCGGAGCCTCAGGAGAAGATCTTCGTCGATATGAAACGATGTTTCGCTACTGTAGACGATGAATCGACCGGGATCTCGACCAAGATCCTCCAGATCACGGGAACAATAAATCCCGCCGCTCAGGTAGGATTCCCGGAGGACATAGTGATGATGCCG
>CAITZN010000692.1 GCA_903896915.1 uncultured bacterium | reverse complement strand
GCGAGAAAATTTTTCTTTGGACACGACCTTGATACCTCTCTAATCTATTTTCAATGATTTTATATTTAGTTTACCGCTACTTTCTTTATCACGGCATCAGCTATATTCGTCGGGGCTTCTTGGTATTTCTTAAACTCCATGGAATATGTAGCACGCCCTTGACTTAAGGATCGAAGCGTCGTCGAATAACCAAACATTTCTGCCAATGGCACTTCAGCCTTCAATACTTTAATTCCGGCGTTATCATCCATCCCTAGTACTACACCTCTTCTTCTATTCAAGTCCCCAACTACATCACCCATATAATCTTCAGGTGTTTCCACTTCAACGTTCATGATAGGCTCAAGTAACACTGGACTTGCCTTTCTTGCGCCTTCTTTAAATCCCATTGACCCGGCTATTTTGAATGCCATTTCATTTGAATCCACGTCGTGGTACGAACCGTCAAATAATGTAACCTTAACATCCACAACTGGATAGCCAGCTAGTATACCATTTTTTAGTTGCTCTTGAATGCCTTTATCGACTGCAGGTATATATTCTTTCGGCACAACACCACCAACAATCCCATTTACAAATTCATAACCTCCCTCTGTTTTTGGTTCGATGCGTAACCACACATGACCATACTGCCCACGCCCGCCGCTTTGTCTTACAAATTTTCCTTCTTGCTCCACCAGCTTGCGTATCGTTTCACGGTAAGCTACCTGTGGGGCACCGACACTTGCATCCACCTTGAATTCGCGCTTCATTCGATCAACGATAATCTCTAGATGTAATTCACCCATTCCAGAGATAATTGTCTGACCGGATTCTTCGTCTGTATGCACTCTGAAAGAAGGATCCTCCATCGCTAGACGCTGAAGGGCAATGCCCATTCTTTCTTGATCGCTTTTAGTTTTAGGCTCAACTGCAACGGAAATAACAGGCTCAGGAAATTCCATTCGCTCCAGTACTACTGGTTTGTCAACTGAAGATAAAGTTGAACCGGTTACAATATCTTTCAAACCAACGCAAGCCGCTATATCCCCTGCACGAATTTCTTTGATTTCTTCCCTTGCATTCGCATGCATTAGTAGCAACCGACCAATTCGCTCCTTGTTTCCACGCTGCGAACAAATTACGCTATCTCCAGAGTTTAATACTCCGGAATAAACCCTGACAAACGTCAAGCTGCCGACAAATGGGTCAGTCATTATTTTGAAAGCCAAGGCAGCAAACGGTTCACTATCAGACGATTTGCGTTCGATAGGTTGTTCGGTGTGTGCATCAATGCCTGTAATTGGCGGAACATCTACTGGTGAAGGCAGATAATCTATCACCGCATCCAACATCGCTTGGACACCTTTGTTTTTAAAGGCCGAACCGCACATCATTGGAACAATTTCCAGACTGATAGTCCGCTTGCGCAGACCTGCCATTATTTCTTGCTCCGTAAGCTCAGTCCCTTCAAAATATTTTTCCATCAACTCTTCGCTTGACTCGGCTGCGGCTTCTATCATCTTCTCGCGCCATTCGACAGCTTCTTCCCTTAAGTCATCAGGAATTTCAGAATAAACAAATGTTGATCCGTTGTCTTCTTCATTCCAGATTATCGACTTCATCTTTACAAGATCAATTACTCCCTTAAACTTCTCTTCCGCGCCAATTGGAACTTGAATGGGTACCGGGTTAGCATGCAACCGCTCACGCATCTGCTTATAAACTTTAAAAAAGTCTGATCCTGAACGATCCATTTTATTTACAAACGCTATCCTTGGCACACCATACTTTGTAGCCTGACGCCAAACAGTTTCAGACTGAGGCTGCACACCGCCTACTGCACAATAAACCATGCAAGCACCGTCCAGAACTCTCATGGAACGCTCCACCTCAATGGTGAAATCGACATGGCCTGGTGTGTCAATAATATTGATCCTATGCTCGGGATAATTTAACCCCATGCCTCGCCAATAGGTCGTCGTTGCAGCCGATGTTATAGTTATACCACGTTCCTGCTCTTGCTCCATCCAATCCATTGTCGCAGCACCATCATGCACTTCGCCAATTTTGTGATTAATTCCAGTATAGAACAATACACGCTCGGTGGTCGTAGTCTTACCCGCATCAATATGTGCGGAAATTCCAATATTACGATATCTCTCGATAGGAGTATTACGTGCCACGGCCAAAACCTTTTTTTAAATAATTCAAGAT
>CAITZN010000691.1 GCA_903896915.1 uncultured bacterium | reverse complement strand
TTTTATTAAAATAATTTTTTGTGAAAGTTTTACTTAGTAAATTAATTTATTTTAAAGGGGAAAGGAGGTTGTTTGACAATGGAAGATGTTAAGATTTTTTGGCAAAAAATTAAGCACTTGTACAAAGTGCTTTGTCAGGATGAGTGGGATGCAACCACAACCGGTATCATTGTAGCCCTGTTGAGTATACTGATCATGGCTTGGTGGCGACCATGGGGTGCGGTTGGAGCGATTCGCAACTGGGGCGATTGGATGCTGTTTAAAGCCGGTGTTTTTAATGGTGATCTGGCCGAGTTGGTTGGTTTTGTCAATGAAGATGGTGAGAAAATCCTAACCAAGTCGATATTGTTCAATACCGGATCGGTCATTGGTCTTGGATTCATTGGAGGTGCATTTATATCTGCTTGCCTCGGCGGTCAGTTTGCCTTTCGTTTCCCTCCCATTCGTGAGTACGTCAAAGCCATCATCGCCGGTATTTTGATGGGTATTGGTGCAGCACTTGCTGGTGGTTGCAACGTGGGTGGCATGTACAACGCTATCGGCAATCTTGCGGCTAATGGTTTTGCTATGTGGGTTGGGTTGGTGCCCGGCGTACTTCTTGGTCTCTGGTTATTATATAAGGAGATGGAGCATGTCGAATGGGGTGCTGGCGGATCTTTCACTTTGGAGATTCCCTTTTTAATTCAGTTGGTATTGGGGATTGCCGGCTTAATTGGTGTTATCTGGTGCGCCAATTATTATGCTCATTTCAAAGGTGAGGAATTTGTCGAATACATTACCTCGCTCTCCGGTATCCTGTTGATAGCCGTAGGACTTGGATATACGATGCAACGGGGACGCTGGTGCATGATTCAGGGGTTTCGTGAACCGCACATGACCGGCGATTGCAAGATGGCTAAATCAGTAGCTCTTTCCATTATCATTGTTGCTGTCGGCGCTGCTATCCTCAAATATGGTGTTGCAACTCGTCTTGGTGGCGACCCAGTGCTTGATCCAATGAACTATGTGCGTGGCACCTTTGGTTGGGGCGGTTTGGTTGGTGGTTTTATCTTCGGTCTTGGCGCTATGCTGGCTGGAGGTTGCGGCTCAGGAGCACTCTGGCGTGTTGGTGAAGGCCAGATTAAGCTGTGGGTTGCAGTGCCTTTTTTCTCCCTTTCAAACTCATTAATGTTGGCTTGGTTCTCCAACTACCGTTTTGAGGAAAAGGGATACCTGGGCAAGTATATCTACCTGCCCGATGTTTTGGGGTATGGTTATACTATGGCCTTGGTGGTTGGTTTTGCAACTCTCTGGTATCTGGTGGTATCGTGGAACGAGGATAGCAATAAACTGCTCCTGCCAATGTAACCGTTTTTCAGAACCGGTCTAATGGGTGGCACTCTAACTGGGTGCCACCCATTTTTATTCAAGGTAATGCTGAAAGTTACAACACTATGACCAGTGACCAATGTTTTGAGCGATATAAATTGCGGAGTCATTACCTCGCGGAAAGAAATGTGATTTCCACTTCGGACCGCGCTGCAATGAGCAGAAAGATCATAGAAAAATTAGTTACCCTTCCCATTTTCACCAGAAATCATTTTTTTATCTATTGTAGCTATCAGAGTGAAGTGGAGACTCTCATGCTGCTCCAGCGTTGTCTGGCTGAAGGTAAATCAGTCAGTGTACCCTTGACAGTACCACAACAATCCGAGCTGCTGGCTGTAGCTATAACTAATCCTGCAACTGACCTCTCACCTGGATATAAAGGGATACCAGAACCCATTCCTTCTCTGGCGGAAATTCGGCGGGTGAACCCGCAATCTATAGATATTGCTATTATTCCTGGTGCGGTTTTTGATCGCTCTGGTTGTCGCATGGGTTATGGAGGCGGATACTACGATCGATTTCTTGCGAAAAAGGCGCCTCAGGCTTACCGGATAGGTCTCGCTTTTTCCTTGCAACTGGTAAACCGTATACCAGCATTATCCCACGATGCACCACTGGATATGCTGATTACAGAAAAAGAAGTTTTCGTTTGGGTGAGGTCTGGAAATGAGAAAAACAGCGGTCTATAAGCACCCTCTTTTTCTCGCCCATCACACCGGGAAAGATCACCTTGAAGCAGCTGAAAGGCTGTGTTGCATTTATCAGGAACTCGAGAGGGAAGAGATCGCATCTCGACTCTTCTTTCCTGTCTTCAAAAAGGCAACAACCACTTCCATTAAACTCAATCATACCCCTGAACATGTACGAGAGGTAGCTGCAACCGCAACTCACCCTGCCAGCTATCTCGATGCAGATACCAGAACCTCTGCAGATTCTTATGAAGCGGCTCTCTATGCTGCCGGTGCTGTTATCGATGGTATCAATAGGCTGGAATTGAAAGAGATCGACAATGCGTTCTGTTTGGTTCGTCCGCCTGGCCATCATGCGGAGCGCAATCAATCCATGGGGTTTTGTTTATTTAACAATGTCGCGATTGGCGCCAACTGGGCGGTCAGGAAATTGGGCCTGGAGCGCATCATGATCATCGATTGGGATTTGCACCATGGTAATGGTACCCAAAAGAGTTTTTACCGAAACGATAAGGTATTATACTGTTCGACTCACCAGTATCCTTTTTATCCTGGATCGGGCGCGCTTCCGGAATCCGGAGAAGGACGGGGTCGTGGGTATACGGTGAACATCCCTTTGGCTGGGATGGCTGGTGATGATGAATATGCGCGTATTTTTAATGAATTGTATGTGCCCCTTGCCCGCGCTTATCAACCTCAATTAATTCTGGTTTCCTGCGGTTTTGATATTATGGCCAGTGAGCCGCTCGGCTCAATGCAAGTGACGCCCGCCGGTGTGGCCTATATGACGAGGGTAACGTTGGAACTTGCCCAAGAATTGTGTGACGGTAAACTGTTGATCACCCTTGAAGGTGGGTACAACCTCGATAACATGCGGAACGGGTCCTTGGCTGTGTTGACCGAACTGCACGGAGCACCCTTAGCCAACTATCATCCGGTCTACCTGACGCAACAAGATGTTGAAAGATTCCGTTCAACCACAGTTGAGTCGGCTAGTCTTGACCAGGCAATGCACTGGGTGAAGAACTGGTGGAACATCTAGACAGGAAAGGTCGAGAGGTGAAAAATAGTTCTGTTTTTATGAGCTGAACGGAAAAAAGCTCGTAATGAAGTTCAGTGTCTGCAATAATTCTTGTATATGTTTTTCAATTGTGAAAAGTTTTTTAAAAGGAGAGTGCACTTGGCGGTTTTCAGGTGGTCTCTATTGCGGGAATAGATTTGTTTTCAAGGATATATGGGCTCAAAGATTCTCATAGCAGACGATGATACAATGGTTCGCATCGCGATCCAGAAGATTCTGACTCTGTTTAATCACGAGGTTGTGGCCGTACAATCGGGCCGAGAGGTGTTGGAACAGGTGTCGGATGAATTCGATGTCATTGTCCTGGATATAAATATGCCGGACATGGACGGATTTGAGACCCTGGAGCGATTAAACCAGAGACAAATTGACATCCCCGTGCTTTTTCTTACTGGCGCGGGGTCTATGGATTATGCGGTTAAAGCCATTAATCTTGGTGCGTACGATTTTCTCACTAAGCCTATAGTCGATATCGAGCTTTTTCATATCAAGGTCAAACAGGCTGTGGAAAAGCGTCA
>CAITZN010000690.1 GCA_903896915.1 uncultured bacterium | reverse complement strand
TCATTATTTTAGAAAACCCGGTCAAGAAAACCGGAGATAAACAAGGTGAAAAGATGCTCAATACGGAGCTGGAAGTTACGTTGCAAAAGGCATCGGTCGGTCAACTGAAACCGAAACCAGACCAGAACAACCTGGGGTTTGGTCAATTCTTCACTGATCACATGTTTAAAATGCGCTGGAGTCGCCAGCATGGTTGGTATGATGCGTGCATTCAGCCCTATCAGTCTTTTGAACTTGATCCAGCGGCTATGGTTTTTCATTACGGGCAAGCCATCTTCGAAGGGATGAAAGCCTATCGTGGCAAGGACGACCAGATTTTTCTCTTTCGTCCTGAAGATAATTTTACTCGTATGAATCAGTCCGCTATGCGAATGTGCATGCCCCGTTTTCCTCAGAAAAAAGTCCTGCAAGCTTTGCGGGCTATGGTTTATCTCGATCAAGAATGGGTACCCAATACTCAAGGGTCTACCATGTATATTCGACCCACCATGATCGCGACTGAACCTGCGCTTGGTTTACGTCCAGCCGAAGAATATCTTTTTTATATCATCTGTTGCCCGGTGGGCGCCTATTATGCCGAGGGATTTAGTCCAACTAAGATTTACGTTGAAGATAAGTATGTGCGAGCTGTTCCTGGAGGGGTTGGCGATGCTAAAACAGCAGGTAACTATGCAGCAAGCGTAAAGGCCCAGGTCGAGGCCCATGAAAAAGGATATACTCAGGTGCTGTGGCTGGATGCCGTCGAGCGGAAGTATGTCGAGGAAGTCGGCACTTCCAATATCTTTTTTGTAATCAAGGATGAACTGATTACGCCGCCTCTTGAAGGTTCTATCTTGCCCGGGATCACTAGGGATTCAGTGCTTCAGTTAGCTCGAGACTGGGGGTACAAAGTGAGCGAACGGCGGATTACCATTGACGAAGTGTTTGCTGCCGGTGAAGCAGGTATTCTTCAGGAGAGTTTTGGTACGGGAACAGCCGCAGTCATCGCGCCTGTCGGCGAATTTTGTTATCGCGATAAGCATGTCAAGGTCAACGGAGGAGAAATTGGGACTTTGTCCAAAAGACTCTTCGAGGGACTTCAGGCCATTCAGTTTGGCTATGGTGAAGATAATCACAAATGGCGAGTTAGGGTGGGATAAAGAAAAATTGGTATAATGACATTTTTTAATATAATATCCTGATTTCATCTGGTTATGCGTTTTATTTTTTCGGTCACTCTGCCCTTGATTTTTCTAAAACCGATACTATTGTTTTGCGAAGTTTGATGACAGAAACTACGCATTGTCCAATCAATGCAGTTTGAGTCGATCGTCGGACACCCCAAACTGCCCCATCCGGCTCAAACATAATTAATCTAATACTTATCACTGTAACGAGGAGGATTGTTTATGAAAATTCGTCCATTGAATGACCGTATTTTGGTCAAGAGACTTGAAGGAGAGGAAAAAACTGCTGGTGGCATTATTATCCCGGATTCAGCTAAGGAAAAACCAGCGGAAGGTGAGGTCGTTGCAGTCGGTCCCGGTAAACTAAATGACGAAGGCCATCGTGTTGTTATGGATGTCGCGGTTGGTGATAGGGTACTCTTTTCCAAGTATGGTGGTACCGAAGTCAAGCTGGACGGTGAGGATTTTCTTATTATGCGCGAGGATGATATCCTTGGTGTAGTTCAGGCGTGAATAAAGATATCGAATCTATTCGAAGATTATAAGGAGATTTAAAATATGGCTGCAAAAGAATTGAAATACGGTGATAAGGCGCGTGAAAAAATGTTAAACGGGGTAAACACTTTGGCGAATGCCGTTAAAGTTACCCTCGGTCCTAAAGGCCGTAACGTTTTGATCGAAAAATCCTTTGGGGCGCCTGTAATTACTAAAGACGGTGTCACCGTTGCTAAAGAAATAGAGTTAAAGGATAAATTTGAGAACATGGGCGCTCAGATGGTCAAGGAAGTAGCGTCCAAAACATCGGATGTCGCTGGTGATGGCACTACCACCGCTACTGTTCTCGCCCAGGCTATTTACACCGAAGGAGCTAAACTGGTTGCTGCTGGTTCCAATCCGATGGAGATTAAACGTGGTATTGACGCCAGTGTTGCCGCAATTGTCGCTGAACTCGGTAAGATAGCCCGCCCCACCAAGGAACAGAAAGAGATTGCCCAGGTTGGCACAATTTCTGCCAACAACGACGAGACCATCGGAAATATCATCGCTGAGGCCATGGATAAAGTTGGTAAAGAGGGCGTCATCACTGTGGAAGAAGCAAAGTCCATGGAGACTTCCCTTGATGTCGTTGAGGGGATGCAGTTTGATCGTGGCTATCTATCTCCTTATTTCGTGACGGATCCAGAACGGATGGAAGTCAGCATGGAAGAACCGCTGATTCTTATCAACGAAAAAAAGATCTCCAACATGAAGGATCTGCTACCGATCCTCGAATCTGTCGCCAAAATGGGTAAGCCGCTGTTCATTATCGCTGAAGATGTGGATGGAGAAGCATTGGCTACTCTTGTTGTCAATAAACTGCGAGGCACGTTGAATATTGCCGCAGTCAAGGCCCCCGGTTTTGGCGACCGCCGTAAGGCTATGCTCGAGGATATTGCCATCCTCACCGGCGGTCAGGTTATCACCGAAGACTTGGGCATTAAGCTTGAGAATGTAACTATCAATGATCTTGGTACTGCCAAGCGCATTGTGGTTGACAAGGACACCACCACTCTTATTGATGGCGCTGGTGACAAAGCGAAGCTCGCTTCACGAGTTAAACAGATTCGTGCCCAGGCCGAAGACACTACCTCCGATTACGATCGCGAGAAACTGCAAGAGCGTCTAGCCAAACTCATCGGCGGTGTTGCTGTTATTAATGTTGGCGCAGCCACCGAAGTTGAAATGAAAGAGAAGAAAGCGCGTGTTGAGGATGCACTGAATGCAACCCGTGCAGCGGTTGAAGAAGGTGTGGTTCCTGGAGGCGGCGTTGCCTACCTGCGTTGCCTCAAAGTGCTTGATACTCTCAAGTTGGAAGGTGAGCAGGCTCTTGGCATAAAAATTATCCGCAGAGCTCTTGAAGAACCGGTGCGGCAGATTGCATCTAATGCCGGTTGCGAAGGTTCGGTTGTTGTCGAGCATGTTAAGAATTTGGAAGGACCAATGGGGTTCAATGCGGCTACTGAGAAATATGAGGATCTTATTGAGGCGGGCGTCATTGATCCAGCCAAGGTGACCCGGTATGCGTTGCAAAATGCAGCCTCTGTTTCCGGTCTGCTGCTTACCACTGAATGCATGATCGCAGACCAGCCGGACGAGGATAAGGGCGGCGGTATGGGCGGTATGCCTCCAGGCGGCGGAATGGGTGGAATGGGCGGCATGATGTAAACCGTTCTGTGATTTTGTCTTAAGCGTCCTTTCTTGTCAAAAGTTAGCGAGAGAGGACGCTTTTTTTTGCAATGTAATCAATCATACCGAGTTGTAGCTCTCTAGAGGTTTCCTGTTGACAAACTGGAAGAAATCTTGAATAGTGTCTCGGTTCAAGCCTCCCGGCTTTTTCATATACTGGCGATGTAGC
>CAITZN010000689.1 GCA_903896915.1 uncultured bacterium | reverse complement strand
GTTTTGCCGACACCAGGCTCGCCGATCAGCACCGGATTGTTTTTAGTGCGGCGGGACAGCACCTGAATTATGCGGCGAATTTCCTCATCCCTGCCGACCACGGGATCGAGCTTGCCCCTACGGGCCACATCCGTGAGGTTGCGGGCGTATTTTTCCAGGGCTTGATATTTTTCTTCCGGATAGGGGTCCGTCACCCGTTGGTTGCCGCGTACCGTCATCAGAGCCTTAAGGAATGAATCGGTAGTGATCCCGTGCCGGTTGAGCATGATGGTTGCCTTCAGCGACCGGTCGGCCAGAATGGTCAGGAAAAGATGCTCCTGGCTGACATATTCATCCTGCATGTTGGCAGCGGTTTTGAAGGCCTGGTCCAATAGATTTCTGAACTGCTGCGAGGCATAGGTCTGGTTGGCCCCCGCCCCGGTCACCTTCGGCAGGTTTGTGATGAGTTGATTGGTATCCCCCAAGACCGCGCTGGGGGTGCAACCCATTTTCTGGAGAACCGGCACCACCACGCCCTCGGGTTGTTCAAGGATGGCCTTGAGCAGATGATCGGGTTGCAGTTCCTGGTTACCATTGTTTTGGGCCAGCTGCTGGGCGGCCTGGATGGCTTCTTGAGATTTGAGGGTGAACTTGTCGAGTTGCATATCTTCTCTCCTTACCTGTTTTGATTATTGTTAAAAACAGGGTGTTGGTTAATTCTTTGACAAGATATATTAAGAATGAAACGTCAAGTGTCAAGATTTTGGCTTTAAATAGTGAGCGGTAACGATATGGCTTAAAACAAAAACCCCCTTGCCGGTCACCGGTAAGGGGGTTTTTGTACTGCTTACTTGACTTAAGATCGCATCAACCGCACGATCCTCCGCCACAGGAACCGGAACTGCAACTGCCGCCACCGCCCAGAGGGTTGGTGGCAGTGATGGAAAATCCCGAACGGTATCCCGCATCCATAAAATCAACTTTGATGGAGCCGCATTTTTCTAGGAGACTTTCTTCCACTACAAATTGCAGACCACCTTCTTCAAATACCTTGTCGCTTTCTTTTGGCTCATCCAGAGCCAAACCAAGAGAGGGACCGCTTCAGCCACCCTGCATCAAGGCGATGCGAACCGCAGAACTGATCTTGTTCTGCTCAAGATATGCTTTCAGATTATTTACTGCTAAATCTGTTACTTCAAACATTCAGGCCTCCTCAAAAATAAAATGCCCCTTCCGTTTACAGGAAGGAGTGTTGGGGTTATGACTTAAAATTAAGGCGCGATGGAGCCCAAGTCAACCAAAGATGCAGGCAAAAAAAGTAATTTCTCTGCAAAAAAAGCATGAGAATTTACCATGAAATAATCAGAGAGGGAAGTATTCTCCTTGCGGAATGACGGTGAAATGATCGATTGGGCCACGGGTCTTGGTTTATTGAGAATCTAATCAGCCCAAGTGCCGTTCATTCAACTAAAAAATGAGCGAATTATGGAAAAACATTGTCAAATGAAGAGCTGCTTCCTACAATTTACCAATTGATATTGTTGTAACAAAAGAATCCTTCACAGACGGAGCCTTGTCATGCGAGAAAAATTACTCATATCTACCGGTGGTGGAGATGCACCAGGGTTGAATGCCGTTATCTTTGCCGTGGTTAACTCTGCGACCAGAAAAGGGTGGGAGGTCTATGGGAGCCGGGCTGGTTATGGGGGGCTGCTTGATCGGGATGATTTAATTCGTTTGACCCCAGAAGATGTGGAGGGCATCCTTTCTCTAGGCGGTACCATTCTGGGGTCCACCAATAAAGGAAATCCTTTTGCCAAACCGGTTGAAAACCTTGCTGGAGAGATTCAGATTCTCGATATTTCTGATAAAATTCTCGCGAATTTTAATCGAATGGGCTTTTTTTGCCACATAGCGGTGGGTGGGGATGGCAGTCTGGAGATCGCTCATCGTTTTGCGCTCAAGGGCATGCCGGTCATTGGCGTTCCCAAAACCATAGACAATGATCTGGAGGCGACCGATCGGACCTTTGGTTTTGACACCGCTGTTTCTACCGCCACCGACGCCATCGATAAATTGCATTCCACCGCCAAATCGCATGATCGGGTCATGGTGGTTGAGGTCATGGGTCGGGATTCCGGCTGGATTGCCCTCTATTCAGGAATTTCAGGTGGGGCCGATGTCATTCTGATCCCGGAGTTGCCTTTTTCCATAGATTCAGTGTGTGATAAAATTTCTGACAATGAGTTGCACAACAAGCATTACGCCATTGTTGTGGTCGCTGAAGGTGCCCGGGTAATGGATGGCGAAGTTATAAGCAAGGGAAAAGGAGAGATCGGCCGGGAAGAGGTCGTGCTGGGCGGAATAGGCGAGTGGGTCGCCAACCAGATCCGGCTACGACTCGGCAAGGATACCCGATCTCTGGTGTTGGGCCATTTGCAGCGCGGCGGTTCGCCCACGACCTTCGACCGTTTACTGGCCCTCCGCTACGGTGCCGCTGCGGTGCGTCTGGCCGAGGCAGGGACGTTTGATCACATGGTTGCCTGGGTACCCCCGACCATGACTGCGGTACCCATTGCGGATGCGATCCGCAACCGTAAGAAGGTGGATTTAGAGAGTGACAAGGTACAGACAGCCCGGGATATCGGCATCTGCCTGGGTGACTGATTTTTCACTCAGCATCGTAACCTCCTCGTCATGAAGACCGCCGAGCGCCTGCAAACCATCTACACCCTGATGTACGACCAGTTGGGCCCCCAGCATTGGTGGCCCGGAGAGACGCCTTTCGAGGTGATGGTAGGGGCTATTTTAACGCAGAATACCAACTGGAAAAATGTCGAACGGGCAATTGAGAACCTGAAAGGAGTTGGTCTGCTCTCTCTTGAGGCGCTGTCCGCCCTGCCTACAGGACTGCTTGCTGAGTATATCCGGCCCGCCGGTTATTATAATATCAAGGCGGGTCGGCTGCATAATCTCCTGACGTTTATCAACGATGGTCACGGTGGCGATTTGCAGGCATTTCTCGACCAACCGCTGGCCACGCTCAGGGAACAGTTACTATCCATCAAGGGGGTTGGTCCTGAAACCGCTGACTCCATCCTGCTCTATGCGGCGAATCTGCCGATTTTCGTGGTCGACACCTACACCCATCGTATTCTTTCCCGGCATCAGCTGGTAGACGAGGACTTCGGCTACGTTGAAATCCAGGAATTGTTCATGGATAATCTGGCCTGTGATACGCAACTTTATAATGAGTTTCATGCCCTGCTGGTGCGGGTGGGCAATGTCTATTGCAAAAAGAAGAATCCCGACTGTGCAGCCTGTCCGCTGCAGGGGGTGTGAGGTTCGTTTGCGAGGGAGTTACAACAGGGTTTCTTTGAGCGAATATTCTTTGCTCTGGGCGATGCCAGGTTCCTGGCGGGTATGCCAGAGTAGTTTTCGGCAGATGCCGCGAATCATGCTGGCTTCTTT
>CAITZN010000688.1 GCA_903896915.1 uncultured bacterium | reverse complement strand
ATTCAAAAACCAAATTTACTACTTGGCCCGCTCGTTTACTGTTCAGTTTTCAAAGATCAATTCGCCAGGCAAACTGCGTTTGCTGCTTGCCAGCAGGAGTTGGTAACTTATAATGTTTTTGCTTTCAGGTCAACCTTTTTTTTCTTTTAGTTTCTGTCGAAACCTTCAAGGTGGAAGACATTCCTTGAGCAACGGAGCGCCAAAGTACAGGAACGTTGTTGCGATGTCAATTATTTTTTTACGCACGCATGTTTTTAATTTGATCGTAACTTGATATGTAAAAAGAGATTCAGGTTTAACGAGCTGACTTTGCATTGATTTGACAGGCATCCTTTTGGATGCAGAAACGAGTTTAAGTTTTGTTGACTTGAACACAGCTAAGACATGATTGTGCGGCTCAGCTGTACAAAATTTTCCAGAGTGAGCGTCTCAGCCCGTGCCGAGGGTGAAATCCCGGCAGCTTCAATGCGTTGGGCGAGTTCTTTTTTATCAAAGACAAGGGTGGCATTGTCCAGGGCGTTGAGCAAAGTTTTGCGTCGCTGGCCGAAAGCAGCATGAACAACTCGACTGAAAAACTTGCGATCAAAGTGGGGTAGGGACTGAACTCGTTCTGGTTGTGGATGGAACTCGATGCGAACCACCACCGAATCGATCTTGGGCCGGGGGTGAAAATCGTTAGGGTGGACCTTTAGCAACAGCCGCACGTTGGCGCAGCTGGCCAGCATGACTGTGGGTGAGCCGTATTCCTTAGTTCCAGGGTGCGCCAACAGCCGGTGGGCGACTTCTTTCTGTAGCATGACAACGGCAAAATCCATCAAGTCAGCATGGTCGATCAAACGGAACAGAAAGGGGGTTGAGATTGAATAGGGTAGGTTAGCCACGATTTTCAGCCGTTGGCCTGGGATGACCAGCTCAGCGAAATCGACCTTAAGGACATCGGCGTGGCGCAGCTCCACATTGGCAGGCAGGTCCTTTTGTTCTTGATGTAATCGGATGATTCCAGAATCAAGCTCCAGGCCGATAACCTTGGCAGACGCTGCGGCCAGCGGTTTGGTTAGGGCGCCTAAGCCGACACCAACCTCGATCACCTGGTCATCAGGTGTAAGTCCGGCCAGTTCGACAATCCGCCGTGACGTATGTTCATGCACTAGAAAATTCTGGCCTAGTTTTTTATTCGGGGCCAGCCCTTTACGTTTGAGCAGTATTCTGGTTTTTTCGTGGGTCATTGGTAGCCTAGTTGAGTGGCGAACGGGAGTAGGCGTCGGTGTCGGGATCAATCCTGTCGCCCCTTAGAAACTGGTGATAGCCGGCTACTGCGATCATGGCGGCATTGTCTGTGCAAAAAACAGGGGAGGGTGTGAAAAGCTTGAGTCCTTTCTCTGCGCAGTGCTGCTGCATAAGGGTTCGCAGCCTGGGGTTGGCCGCCACTCCTCCTCCAAGCACGATGCGGGTGTGCCCGGTTTGGGAGGCCGCGGCCAGGGTTTTCCTGACCAGGACCGTGACTACGGCTTCCTGGAAAGAGGCGCAGATGTCGGCCAGATCGAGCGTCTGGTTCGTGCGCCTTTTGGTGTTGACATGATTAACCACAGAGGTTTTGAGGCCGCTGAAGCTGAAATCGAGGCTGTCTTCACCTAGCCAGGCTCGGGGAAAGGCGATGGCCGCCGGATCGCCGTCGACGGCAATCTGGCTGATCACTGGTCCGCCGGGATAGCCGAGATCGAGTAGTTTGGCCACCTTGTCAAAGGCTTCGCCGGCGGCATCGTCGCGTGTCCTGCCTAGGCGAGTGTAGGTCACTGGATCTTTGACTGCGTAAAGCGAGGTATTGCCGCCGGAGACGATCAGGGCAGTGTAGGGGAATTCTGGCTTATCTGGTTCGAGCAGACAGGACAATAAATGACCGGCCAGGTGATCGACTCCAACGCAGGGAAGGCCACGCACCAGGGCAAGGGCCTTGGCAAAGGTGAAGCCGACCAGCAGTGAGCCGACCAGTCCTGGGCCCTGGGTGGCGGCGATAAGGTCGATATCGGCCAGCTGCACTCCGGCCTGCAGCAAGGCCTCATCTATGACCGGTCGGATCATTTCGATATGGCGGCGCGAGGCAAGCTCAGGAACAATGCCACCGAAGCGGGCATGGATTTCGTTCTGGCTGCTGATCACCGAGGAGAGCAGGTGGTCGTTAGGTTCGAGGACAGCTGCCGCCGTGTCGTCGCAGGAGCTTTCTATGGCAAGGATGAGCATGAGGCCGTTGGTTGCAATCCGTCCTGTTCGGTGGTATCAATAACTATATATATATGGTTGTTGTTCGTCCGAATTCCGAGCACCAACTTCTTTTTTGCGAGCAACATACCCGATGAAACAAGAAATTACCAGTACCGCCCCTGATGGCAACGGGTTGATCGATTTATTTTCCCGGCCCATTTCCTACCTGCGCCTCAGTCTGACTGATCGCTGCAACCTTCGCTGCATGTATTGCGTCACTGAGGATGAATCCAATGGCTGTCTCTCCAAGCTGGGGCACGGCGAACTCCTCTCCTATGAAGAACTGTTGAGGGTGGTCCGGGTGGCCGTGGCAATGGGCATTACCAAGGTCCGACTCACAGGCGGCGAACCGCTGGTGCGGCGGAATGTGCTTGGGTTTATCCGGAATCTGACCGAGATAGAGGGGCTGCGTGATGTCCGCATCACCACTAACGGCGTACTCCTGGAGCGCTATGGCCGGGAACTCTATGATGCAGGGGTGACCAAGGTCAATATCAGTCTCGATAGTCTGCGCCGTGAGCGGATTACCGAAATCACAGGGGTGGACTGTTTTGATCAGGTCTGGCGCGGGATTGAGACTGTGCTGGCACTTGGGTTTTTCCCGGTCAAGCTCAATATGGTCGCCATGCGGCAGATTAATGACGACGAAATTCTTGAATTTGCCCGACTGTCGCAACGGCTGCCCCTGCAGGTTCGCTTCATCGAATTCATGCCCATCGGCGCTTCTAGCCGTTGGAACGCCGACACCTATATAAGCACCGACGAGATTATGGAGCGAATCAGGACAGTTGGCGAGCTTGTCCCCATGCAGAAGGGTCGACATGACGGTCCTGCCCAGGTTTTCAGGCTTGGTGCGGATGCTAGCGGCTCACTCGGGTTCATCAGCCCCTTGAGCCACCACTTCTGCGATCGCTGCAACCGGCTACGCCTGACCTCGGCCGGAGCACTGCGTTCCTGTCTGCTCCACGATGAGGAAATCGATCTGCGTTCCGTGCTCAGAGCACAGGGGCCAGATTCGGCCATTCGTGAGGCACTGCTAGCTGCTATCCGCAATAAACCCCAAGGGCATCAACTGGAGGAGCGAATGCGCCGGACTGGCAGCGACTGCCACGGTCGGATGTCGCGCATCGGCGGCTGAAATTTTTCAAGTTCCCTTTTTGATCTTGTCGATTTCAGTCAGGATGCTGTTGTTGTTGTCGCCTGAATCTTCAAGCAAAAGGTATTGCGGTAGCAGGTAAGCCGGTCAGCCTTGCTTGTGGCGCTCGAGTTCGTCCCAGCGACCATAGAGTTGATCGGTTTTTGTCTGGAGGCTTTGTTGCTCCTGCCAGAACTGCTGCAACTGGGCAGGGTCGGCCATAACCTCAGGGGCATTCATCAGTTGTTCAAGTTCTTCCAGCCGGGACTCGGCGGCGAGAATGTTCGTCTCCATCTGGTCGTACTCGCGCTGATCCATGTAGGATAGTTTGCCAGATTTCGGTTTGGCGGCACCTCTGTCTTTGGCGGTGGCCGAGACTGCCTTTAGTTCTTTTCTCTCCCGGTCTTGCAACATTGTTAGCCACTGTTCGTAATCGGCGAAATATTCGGCATGGCCCCGGCCATCGAAACCGAGCACCATGTTGCAGACCCGGTCCAAGAGGAAACGGTCGTGGGTGACCAGTACTAGGGCGCCGGGAAATTCGGAGAGGCTTTCTTCCAGGACATCAAGGGAGGGGATGTCAAGATCGTTGGTGGGCTCGTCGAGTAGGAGGATGTCGGCGGGCTGGCGCATCAGCCGGGCGATAAGGATGCGGGCCTGCTCACCACCGGAGAGCCGTTCCACTGGGGTTTCCAGTTGGTCGGTGCGGAAGAGGAACCGTTTGGCCCAGGTCACCACGTGCTGACTCTGGCCGTTGTAGATGACGCTGTCGCCATCCGGGGCCAAAGCACGGCGCAAGGTCACCGAGGTGTCCAGTTGTTCACGGCGCTGATCGAAGCTGACAATTCGAACGTTTTCGGCACAGGTGATTGTCCCTTGGTCCGGCTTGGGCCCATGAGGGTGGCTGGCACCAGCGAGGATGTGCATTAGGGTCGATTTGCCGCTGCCGTTGCGGCCGAGCAGCCCCAGGCGCATGCCCGGCGTGAGGGTGATATCCAGACCTGAAAACAGTGGTGGCCCATGAAATCCTTTTGTCATGCCAGCGGCTGTTAGCAGTTTTTTGGTTTTGCGCTGGGTGCTTTCAAAAGCGATGCCCACCTGGCCAGCGGAACGGTTTCTGGTACGGACATCGCCCAGTTCCTCTTGCAGTCGGCCCGCCTCCTCAATCCGAAATTTGGCTTTGGTGGTGCGTGCCTTGGGGCCGCGTCGCAGCCACTCGGTCTCGCGTTTGACCTTGTTAGCCAGCCGTTCCTCAAGGTTTTGCCGTTGGAGCAGGTAGTCTGCTTTTTTCTCAAGGAAGTCGGTGTAGCTCCCCTGGACCTGAAACGAACCTTCGGGATAGATCGGGGCCAATTCAATAACCCGGTTGACTGTGTTTTCAAGAAAACGACGATCATGGCTGACCATGAGCACAGCGGCCGGACTCTCAGGCAGGTTTGCGCTCAGCAGGCTTTCCAGCCAGAGGATACCCTCAATGTCGAGGTGGTTGGTGGGCTCGTCCATAATCAGGACATCGGGCCTAGTGACCAGGGCCCGGCAGATGGCTAGCCGCTTGCGCCAGCCACCGGACAGCAGGTGGACTGGCTGCTGCGGATCAATGAATTGGGCGCGGCTGCACATGGCGTACACTCGGTTATACTGTTCAGCCTCCTCGATATCCAGGGTGCGTAACGCCTGGTAGAGGTTGTCGATGCAGCTGGCCTCTTCAAGGAAAAGGTCTTCCTGGGCGACATAGCTGATGCGGCTCATTTTCTGGGCGAACACCGTGCCGTGGTCAGCGTGCTCAAGTCCGCAGAAGATCTTGAGCAGGGTCGATTTCCCTGAGCCGTTGGGGCCGATCAGACCGGTTTTTTCGCCGGCGTTGAGCATCAAGGTGATATCAGTAAACAGGGTCTGGGCACCAAAGGCCTTGGTCAGGCCCTGGCAGCTGAGTAGGGCGCACATGGTGGTCTCGGGCTGTTAGGTAGAATTTCAGGTACGACAGTTTCTGTTTTGTCAGGCAATATCGCCGTTGAGGTTGATGTCATCAGCTCGTGGATAGGAGCCGAGCACCTCGTAATAGGCGCAGATTTGTTTGAGTATATTGCCAGCCTCATAGATGACCGGGTCTTCAATATGACCGATCATGTCGAGGAAAAAGAGATATTTCCATTGTTTATCTTTGGTGGGTCGGGATTCGATCTTGGCGAGGTCAATGTTCTTGGCCGAAAGGATGGTCAGGATCTCGTTGAGGGCACCGGGCCGGTTGATGAGGCCAATGAGAATCGAGGTTTTGTCGCAGCCGCTCTTTTTCGGGGATCTGCGGCCAATGACCAGAAAACGGGTGGTGTTGCCCTGATAATCTTCAATACCCTTGACCACCACCTGCAAGCCATAGGTGTTTACGGCGAGTGAGCTGGCGATGGCGCCGATGTTGGGGTTGTTGGCCGCCATTTGGGCAGCGGTCCCGGTGGAAAAGACATCAAGGGTTGGAATCTTGGGTAGATTTTTCTTCAGCCAATCTCGGCACTGGGCCAAGGGCTGGGAGTGGGAGGCCACGGTCTGGATGTCCTCAATGTTGCCCGAGCGGTTGACCAGGTTATGAGTGATGGCCAGCTGGATTTCGCCGCAGATTTTGACCTTGAATTTGAGGAAAGCATCGAGCGAGTAGGTGACTGCTCCCTCAATGGAATTTTCTACCGGCACGATGCCGTACTGCACCCGTTCCTTTTCGACTTCCTCAAAAACCTCAGCAATCGATTCCATCGGTCGGTATTCAGCGGTCTGACCGAAATACTTGACCCCTGCCAAGTGGGAGAACGTGGCTTCCGGGCCGAGATAGGCGACGGTGGCCTTTCGTTGCGACAGTCGGCAAGTCGTGATGATTTCGTGAAAAATCGAGCGGAGCGCCTTGTACGGGAAGATATCATTGTTATCTTTGCGGAGCCGGTCATAGATCTCCAGTTCTCGTTGGGGGTCCCATTTTGCCCGGTTGGTTTCGTTCTTAAGCAGGCCGATGGTCTTGGCGCAATCCAGTCGTTCCTTCAGTAGATCCAGGATGGTGTCATCTATCCGGTCAATGCGTTCCCGTACCTGTGGGATGTTCAGTTTTTCGGTCATGGTGTCTGTGTGGTAAGAGGGGATACGTTTCTCGAGATGATCGATCCAGCCATAAAAAAACAAAGCGAAAATCAGGGGTAGTGTTGAAAATTCACATGTTGGCTGAACAACTCATGCCGCTTGGTAATTTTAAATCTTACAATATAGCATTGTTGATGGGTTATGGGAATAATTAAGGTAGAGGTGCGTTTGTGAACTAGCCGACGTATGGAACCCATCAGCAGTTGAGCAATAGGAAGAGGGGGGAGGAAAGAATTTTTCTTTGTGCGCAAGTCAGATCTGGCAATTGGACTTTTGGCTAAAGTCAATCCTTTCAATAGAGAAGAAAAGTGATATCTCGGCACACTATAAAAAACATGGATTAGATTGTAATTTCCAGAAAGCCTAATTATGGGGGTAATGGTTGTGCTGAATGTGCAAGTATCTCTGAAGGCGAGAATTATAAGCTTGCAAGAATAGATTTTATGATGTATATATGTTTTATTCCTTAAATAGCATTTTCTTTTTCTGATATCTTACGCTGTAATTTCATATCATTCGATACCTTAAAAGTTTTTGCTTATTACCCCCAAAAGAATGAGCATGAAACTTTTTATTGGTAGCCTTCCTTATAATATTACCGAACCCGAACTTTCTGAACTCTGCGGCAAGTTTGGCAGTGTGGTCAGCGCCAAGCTTATTGTTGATCAATTTTCGGGGCAATCCAAAGGCTTCGGCTTTGTCGAAATGTCCAGCAGGTCAGAAGGTCATAAAGCGATGGACGGATTAAACGGCAAGGAGTATAATCATCGTACGCTGGTATGCAATGAAGCGAAGCCCCCGGTTAAAAAAGGCCAGCGCCGCAGTAGATAAAGCATTTGTCCCCCTCTCCCTCCCTCCAACACCACAATCTAAATAACGTGCCCATCGGACATTGGACTGATGAATGTAATCAAATCTCCCCTCTTTGGGTTGCTTGGTATATAATGCACGGTCATCCTGCCGCGGTAGTGTCAGGTTTTTATCCAAATTTTAGCAATCAACAACGAACTGACACCAGGGGTCCTGCGCTGTAACAATGTGCCGCGAACTGATCATGGATGCATATCTGCTTGATTGCAGGAGTAGTAATGAGTTTTAACGATTTTAATTTCAACACCCACATTTCCGGAGCTATCCAGCGTTGCGGCTATACCGCACCTACACCAATCCAGAAGCAGTCGATGGCATCGATCCTTGAACGGCGTGACCTTCTGGGTTTGGCTCAGACCGGAACGGGGAAAACAGCAGCATTCGTGCTGCCGACAGTGCAGCACCTTATGGAAACCGCCGGTAAGCAGGTCAGGGTTTTGATTGTTGCTCCGACCAGAGAGCTTGCGGAACAAATCAATGAGTTCACCAAAAAGATCATTCAGGATACTCGTCTTCGCAGTATCGCCATCTACGGGGGCGTCAGCAAGCAGATGCAGGTTGCGAAAATTCGCAACGGCGTTGATATCGTGGTTGCCTGTCCGGGGCGACTGTTGGACATCCTCAATGATAAAGAAATCAATCTGAGTCATGTCGAAACCCTGATCCTCGATGAAGCTGATCACATGTTTGACAAGGGCTTTCTCCCTGATATCCGCCGAATATTGCGGCAGCTTCCTAAAGAGAGACAATCTCTTGTTTTCTCAGCGACAATGCCGAGTGAAATCAGGCATCTTGCCGAGGATATCCTGAGGAATCCGGTAACCGTACAGATAAACCATACCCGGTCGGTCAAAAACATTACCCACCAAGTTTATTCGATTGCACAGGGGCAGAAGACGGAATTGCTTGTACATCTGCTTAAACTCGAGCATATTGAGACAACGCTAGTTTTTACCCGGACCAAATACAAAGCGAAAAATCTAGCTCTGAAATTGGCACAATCGGGTTTCAAGGCCACCTCCCTTCAGGGCAACCTGTCGCAAAACAAGCGGCAGCAGGCGCTTGATGGTTTTAAGGATGGTACTTTCAACATCCTGGTGGCAACAGATATTGCAGCACGGGGAATTGATGTATCCGGTATTTCGCATGTCATCAATTATGACATGCCGGATACTGCCGAAGCGTATATACATCGGACCGGTCGGACCGGCAGAGCTTCGTGTACCGGAGAAGCCCTTACTTTCGCTACCGTTGAAGACGGTCGGATGATCCGGACCATTGAGCAGTCCCTTGATGGCAAAATGAACCGACAAGCTGTTGATCCCGCTGTTCTTGCCACCCGGCATGCCGAGCCTGAGGCTCGTTCTGGGGAAAGGAAAAGAATTCCGGCGAGCAATAAACCAAAAGCCACCGCAAACTCGCAACGGCCACGTAATCGATCTACCGCTTCAGGTGTTTTCGGTTTTTCCGGGCGCTCTAAAGCTTGATGGCTTAATATATGAACATATTACTGAATTATTATTTTGATGATTCAGTGTATTACCAATGGCCCCAAAGTGGGGTCAACACACAACTGTGTGACACATTCGCACAACGAAAAAGGAGTAGTTACAATGGCTGAAGGAACTGTAAAATGGTTTAATGATTCTAAGGGTTTTGGTTTTATCGAGCAGGATGGCGGCAAGGATGTATTTGTACATCATTCCGCAATTCAAGCT
>CAITZN010000687.1 GCA_903896915.1 uncultured bacterium | reverse complement strand
CAGGCCGAAGCTCACCGCGCCAAATCCATTGAAGCCAATAAAGGCAAGTTCATCCTGGTAGTGGACGGTGCTATTCCAGTCAAGGACAAGGGCGTCTATTGCATGGTCGCCGGCAAGCCGGTGCTGGATATTCTTCTGGAGACAGCACCGCTGGCCGCTGCGGTTATCGCCATTGGCTCCTGCGCCGCCTGGGGCGGAGTTGCTGCTGCCTCTCCGAACCCCACCGGGGCCACCCCTGTGCATGAGATTCTGAAAGGCAAAGGCATCCCAGTGATCAACATTCCTGGCTGCCCGCCCAATCCATATAATTTTCTCTCCACGGTCATTCATTACCTGACCTTCAAGAAACTGCCTGCCCTGGATGACAAGGGGCGCCCGAAGTTCGCCTACAGTCGCCTCATCCATGAAAACTGCGAACGCCGTCCGCATTTCGATGCAGGCCGTTTTGCTGAGGATTTCGGCGACGCAGGTCACCGCCAGGGATTCTGCCTCTACAAAATGGGTTGTAAAGGTCCAGAGACCTACAACAACTGTTCGACGCTTCCCTTTAACGACACTCCCGGCTGCTGGCCGGTTGCTACTGGGGCACCTTGCTTCGGCTGTTCCGAGGAAAAGGTCGGCTTCAACAGTCCTTTGTTCTCCAAAGCCAAAGTCGTCTTCCCCACCCCTCCGGCTGGGCACACAGATGCGGTTCCTGAAAAAGGTAGCGGGGCCAAGGGATTCGCTTACGGTGTTGCCGGAGCTGCTATCGGCGCTGCTGCGGTAGCCCTAACCAAACGCGATGGTAAGGAAGACTGATCAACAAGCTCGGGAGCGCGAAGACCATGGCAATAAATAGACGGGATTTTCTTAAATTTTCGGCGGGTACCGGCCTGATGCTGACAGCGGGGGCCACCTCCGGCACAGCCGCCCAGGCACCGCAACTCTCCAAAGATGCGGTCGGCATCCTCTACGATTCCACCCTGTGCATCGGCTGCAAGTCGTGCATGGTCAACTGTAAATTAGCCAATTCGGAACCAGGCGGGGCTCTGTATCACCAAGAAACCGCTGGAAAGATTCCTTTCGAACATTCTGCTGGGGATAAAGATAAAATCTACGATGCCCCACAGAATTTATCCTCCAATACTTTGTGTGTTATCAAAGCCCACCGGAATGAAGGCAAAACCAATCCAGGAAGCGGCTCACCCACCTTCTCCTTTATCAAACAGCACTGCCTGCATTGCATCGAGCCGGCTTGCGTTTCGGTTTGTCCGGTAGCAGCCCTGCAAAAGCAAAAAGACACCGGAATAGTCACTTACAACAAAAACAAATGCTTCGGCTGCCGGTACTGCCAGATAGCCTGCCCTTTCAACGTTCCTGCCTATGAATGGGAAAAAGCCTCACCTTCGGTTGTCAAGTGCCAGTTGTGTAACCACCGCTATGCACAGGGTAAATATTCAGCCTGCTGCGAATCCTGCCCAACCGGTGCTTCTATCTTCGGCCGGGTGGAAGACTTGCGGGAAGAGGCAAAACGACGCCTTGCCCTTAAACCTGGCGACAGCTATGCCTACCCCGTGCAGCGGGTTGACGGCAAAAAGCGAACCGAACAAGTCGTCGCTACCTATGTCAACCATATCTATGGCATGGATGAAGCTGGCGGCACCCAATATCTCTTTATGGCCGGTGTTCAATTCGACAAACTAGGCTTCAACCCCAGGATAACAAATCAAATTTATCCCGATTATACATGGAATTACGTCTCCCATGTGCCGATTTTGATCGGTTCCCTCCTGGTTGCCGGTACGGTAACGCGGTTGGTAACCCAGAGGCTAGAGAAAAAGAAGAATGATGCCGGGAAAGGGGATGCGTCCTGAGTGTATCAGGCGACCTGTCCTAGCGAAGCAACGATACGAAATGACATTCATCCCCTTGCAATGAGAGCGTAAAGGAGAAAACAACCATGGCCAGAAAAATTACCATTGATCCAGTAACCAGAATAGAGGGTCATCTACGCATAGATTGTGAAGTCGACAACGGCAAGGTCACCAATGCCTGGTCGTCGGGGCAGATGTGGCGAGGCATTGAAATCATCCTCAAAGGTCGGGATCCGAGAGATGCGTGGGCCTATGCCCAGCGTATCTGCGGTGTCTGCACCACTGTGCATGCCATGGCCTCTGTCCGGTCGGTTGAAGATGCCCTGAAGCTTGAGATTCCCCTCAACGCCCAGTTCATCCGCAACATGATTGTCGGCGCGCATGGTGTCCATGACCATATCGTCCATTTCTATCAACTCTGTGCGCTCGACTGGGTCGACATTGT
>CAITZN010000686.1 GCA_903896915.1 uncultured bacterium | reverse complement strand
GGTGGGGGTTTTTTTTTGCCCCTACCCGAAAAACAGCACAGGAGGAACACGCCATGCCCCGACTCAACGGTGCCCAGATCATTATTCGTCATTTGGAACGTCAGGGAATCCGGATCGTTGCCGGTATTCCCGGCGGCGCCAACTTGCCCCTGTACGATGCGCTGGCCGCCAGCACCAGCATCCGCCACGTCCTCGCCCGCCACGAGCAGGGTGCGGGCTTCATCGCCCAGGGCATGGCCCGCTCCAGCGGTCAAACCGCCGTCTGTTTCGCCACCTCCGGGCCTGGTGCCACCAATATCCTCACCGCCTTGGCCGATGCCTATCTGGATTCGGTGCCCCTGGTCTGCATCACCGGCCAGGTGCCCAGCAGCCTACTTGGCACCGACGCCTTTCAGGAGGTCGACACCTATGGCATGTCCATGCCCATCACCAAACATAATTATCTGGTGCGTTGCGCGGCCGATCTGCTCCACATCCTTCCCAAGGCCTTTCAGTTGGCCGGTTCTGGTCGTCCTGGCCCGGTATTGATCGATGTGCCCAAGGATGTGCAGACGGAAGTTGTCGAGTTCGAATCCTGGCCGGAACCCGGTCCGGTCCCGGCGCATCAAGCCGACGATCCCGAGGCCATCAGAGCGGCGGCGGCGATGATCAACGAGGCGGCACGGCCGATGCTCTATCTTGGGGGTGGTGTCATCCATGCCGGGGCAGCGGTTGAGGCTCGGCAGTTGGCCGAACAGGGCCGCATTCCCACGGTTATGACCCTCATGGGGTTGGGTATTCTGCCTTCGGACCACCCGCTTTCCTTGGGAATGCTGGGCATGCATGCCAGTAGGGCTACCAATCTGGCCATGGAAGAGTGCGATCTCCTGATTGCCGCCGGCGTTCGCTTCGATGACCGAGCTACCGGGCGGATCAATGCCTTCTGCCCCAGGGCCAAGGTTATTCATGTTGATATTGATGCCAGTGAGATCGGGAAATTGCGCTCGGTAGATGCAGGGATCACCGGTGATGCCCGTCAGGCCTTTGCCGCTCTCCTGCCTCATGTGCACCAGCGAGACTGCCACCAATGGAACAGCCGCATCCAGCAGTTGCAGCGGGATTACCCACGATTTCAGGCCCAGGATTTCGCAAAGGGGCGTCCTTTTGCCCTGATCCGACGGGTTGCTGAATTGGTTGGGCCCGAAGCTTTCATCAGTACCGATGTCGGCAAACACCAGATGTGGGTGGCTCAGGCGTATCCCTTCATAGACTCACGCCAGCTGCTCACTTCCGGCGGACTTGGCACCATGGGCTTTGGCTTGCCTGCCGCTATTGGGGCGGCCTTGGCCTTTCCCGAGCGGCCGGTGGTCTGTTTCAGCGGCGATGGCAGCCTGCAAATGAACATCCAGGAGCTGGCCACAGCGGTTGAGCAACAGGTCAATATCAAAATAGTGGTGCTGAACAACCAGAGCCTGGGCCTGGTCCGTCAGCAACAGCGCCTGTTTTACGAGCAGCACTATTTTGCCTCCTCCTACCGGATCGCGATCGATTTTGCCGCCATTGCTCGAGGCTTTGGTATGCAGGCCTATGATCTGGCGGGCGCGCAGGATCAGGACACCCTCTTGCAGCAGGCCCTACAGCAACCTGGACCCTGCCTGATCAACGTGCCGATTGATATCGAAGAGGAGGTTTATCCCATGGTCCCTCCGGGAGCCGCCAATACCACCATGATAGGAGACGAATATGCACAGAACTGATCAGCACAAACCACAGGAGGCCAAAACCGTGAACACTGCCATCCTCCGCTTGACTGTCAATAACCATCCGGGCGTCATGCTGCAGATTTGCGGACTGTTTGCCCGCCGCATTTTCAATCTTGAGGGCATTTTCTGCACCGCCATCGATCAAGGTGAGACCAGCTGCATCTGGCTAAAGGTGGATGAAACCGAGAAGCTCGAGCAGGTGATCAAACAGCTGGCCAAGCTGGAGGATGTGTTGGCGGTTGAGGAGCGGGGCGATGCACGGGAGCGGATCAACGAAATGGAGGCGATGATGGCCCGCATTGGTTGAGTTATGGGTCGGGCCGAGGTTAACGCAAGGTTGACAACCCTGCCGATCTACGATAAAAATAGAGGTAGAGAGATGCGAGTAACCACAACAGATCTCAACTTCAGGTGTGATAAATGAAACCCGATGTTGCGGCAGCGGCGGCGATGAACTCAGTTCATTGGCGACCGGTTGCTCCCTGAATATTTGTAGTACCGAAACTGCTCGCCATGGACTGATGCCCCGGTCATGGCTTTATCTAAGCCTGGACCCGACGGTTCAGGCTTTTTTTGTCTGATCCGGCAGGGAAACCAGCAAGCGCCCGTTCTTTGGTCCCGATTATTCATTCCTTCCCCAGGAGATTGTCATGAACAACGAGGTTACCATCCGCTTTGCTGAACGCATGAACCAATTGCCTCCGTATCTTTTCGGCCTGATCAACAAAATCAAAATGGAGAAACGGTGGCAGGGGATCGATGTCATCGATCTCGGCATGGGCAATCCCATGGATCCAACCCCGAGCAAGGTCACGGAAAAACTGTGCGAAGTGGCGGTCGATCCCAAGACCCACCGCTACCCGGCCGCCGGGGGCCTGAAAAACCTGAAAAGGGAGATCGCCCTTTACTACCAGCGTAAATATGGGGTGGAGCTGAGTGGCGAGGACGACGTCATCTGCACCATCGGCTCCAAGGAGGGGATTTCCCATCTCTGTCTGGCCCTGCTTGGTCCAGGCGATACGGTGCTGGTGCCCTCACCCTTCTTCCCCATCCATGTCTATGCCGCAGTTATCGCCGGGGCCAGCGTCATGCGCTTCCCTCTGGGCTCAGAGGAGGATTTTTTGCGCCAGGTCAGTTCGATGTGCCAATCGCTCTATCCGAGCCCAAAGCTGGTGATGCTCAACTATCCCCATAATCCTACCGGTACCCTGGCCTCGCGGGAATTTTTTGTGGAGATGGTTAAGCTGGCCAAGCGTTTCAATTTCATGGTGATCAACGATTTTGCGTACGGGCAGATCACCTACGATGGGCTGGTCGCCCCTTCTTTCCTTGAGATTCCCGGGGCCCTTGATGTTGCAGTTGAATTTGGCTCGTTTTCTAAATCCTATAACATGGCGGGTTGGCGACTCGGTTACTGCGTCGGCAACAAGGAGATGGTCGGTGGACTGGCCAAGATCAAGGGCTATTACGATTACGGGATTTTCTCCGCTATTCAGGTGGCGGGCATTGTTGCCATGCGCGACTGCGACTACACCATTGTCGAACAGGTGGCCATCTACCAGAAACGGCGGGATGTGCTTTGCGAGGGACTGGCCCGCATGGGGTGGGATGTCGAGAAGCCCAAGGCCGGGATGTTCCTCTGGGTGAAGATTCCAGAACCGTATGCGCAGATGGGATCGGTGCGTTTTTCCATTGAGATGATGAATCGGGCCAATGTCGCCCTGGCTCCCGGAGCCGGATTTGGCGAGGAGGGCGAGAGCTACCTGCGCCTGGCCCTGGTGGAGAATGAGAACCGCATCCGTCAGGCTCTTAAGCAGATGAAGCGCGCTTTGATGGAGATCGATCAGGAGGTGAAGGATGGTACTTTCACTCTCGAGGCCGCAAGCGACAAGGCTTAAATATTTGAGAGGGCGGGTTTTGCTGGCCGGTAATTTTTTGGCTCCTTTTTCGAGGAAAACATGGAAATCATCCGCCTCCTGTTCTACTGCACCTTAGCGCTTGTCCATGTGGCGCCCGCCATCGCCCTTGGATATCAGGAGCGTTTGATTCTCGCCATGCAGGAGGGAAACTGTGCACTGCGCGTTGAAGCGGACGATCAATCGCATACGCTCCGCCTCCGCGTTCTTCCTGAAGGTCCTTCCTGCTACTTCACAAAATCGGCCATGCAGAGAATTCTCCAGGCGGCTTTCTCGAAGACCGATCCGCCAAAGCTTGAGGGGAACTATACTTCGTTGTTTATGGGGCGACTCATCGAGTATCCGTGGTTGTCGCAATACCTTGCGCTGTCAGCATACAGAGATCCTCGCTGGGACAAGAAAAAAGGGAAACCTGTGTCCATGGGCCTCCATAAATACGTCCAGGAGATCCTTGTAAGGTCCGAAGTGACAGCACAATTCGATGAAATCTTGCACAACAGCGGCTACAGGGTTGCTGCGGTGACGGTGGAGAAGGTGGGGGTGGGCGGTTTTGAGGATGTGCCCTTGTATGGCGGGCAAAAGCTGCCGGGCAAGATACCCTGCGATGCCCTGGTCTGGCTCATCCTGGCCAAGAGAGAGGCCGGTCCTTGATTTCGGGGCGGAAGATAGCAAATCTCCCTCTCTCCGACGTGCTGCGGCTCGGCAGAATTTCTGCCCAGAGACAACGGTTGGGGCGGCTTGATTCCTATCAATTTCGTTGCCATGCTTCCTTCTCTTCTTTGCAATCCTTCCCATATTCGCCTATACTTTTCTGAAAAGCAGCGCATTGAACAGGCAAGATATATTTTGTCATTCATAAAACAGATCGTTACACTTCTTCCCCATATTTATCATGGAGGGCCTTTATTCTGAAGGCCTCAAAGTCAAACAAGTTGATTGTGTTGCCCAGCCCGGAAGGGTATTCGCCCTGCGCGTACAGGAGATTCACTGCTCGTGATACAAAAGAAAGAAAATAGTGGGTCTTTGGTTGCCTACCAGGAGCCGCACATGGATATCGGCGAATTCCTGCCGCTCGCCATTCGCATCACCGCAGCTCTGGCCGAATGCCACCGGCAGGGTGTGCCCCATGGTAACGTAATTCCGCCGAATATCCTCATCCCTCTCGGAAAGGGCAGCATAGTTTTAATTGATCAGCTCTCAGACTCAAAACGACCCCGAACGAACGGAGCCTATCGAAGCTTATCGGGTGCAGCGACACCATTGGCCTACATGCCGCCCGAACAGATACGGCGACTGAACCAGGAGGTCGATTGCCGAGCCGATCTCTACTCGCTGGGCATCATCTTCTATGAGATGCTGACCGGTCATCTGCCTTTTCAGGCGAAAGATCCGCTTGAATGGGTTCACTGCCATATCGCCCGACTGCCCAAGTCTCCGGCTGAAATCCTGGACAGTATTCCTTCCCTGGTATCAGATATTGTCATGAAGCTGCTGAGCAAAGCGGCTGAGGATCGCTACCAGACCGCCTTCGGCCTGCAGCGGGATCTGGAGCAATGTCTTTCTCAGTGGCAGGTGCACGGCTACTTAATTCCTTTTGCCCTGGGGGAAGCGGATACCTCGAATCAGTTGTTCATTCCCCGCCGTTTGTACGGGCGAGAGAAGGAGATAGAGGTGCTGCTCAAGTGTTTTGAGCGGGTTGCAGAAGGGGGATATCCTGAATTGATGCTGGTTGCCGGTTACTCCGGCATCGGCAAGACTTCCTTGGTTAGTGAGCTGTACAAACCGGTGGTTCGCAGCCACGGCCACTTTATCTGGGGCAAATTCGACCAGTACAAACGCAATATTCCCTATGCAACGCTCATCGAGGCCTTCCAGGAACTCATCCGCCAGATTTTGGCCGAACGGGAAGAGGTGCTGGCGCAATGGCGGGTGCGGTTGTGGAATGCGCTGGGGGTCAACGGCCAGCTGATGGTCGATATTATCCCGCAGCTTGAACTCATCATTGGCAAGCAGCATCCGGTGGCAGAGCTGCCGATGATTGAGGCGGAAAATCGGTTCAGAACAATTTTTCGTAAGTTCGTGGGCGTCTTTGCCGAAGAGCAGCATCCGCTGGTTCTGTTTCTCGATGACCTGCAATGGGTCGATTCAGCCAGTTTAGGCCTGCTCGAGTATATCCTCACCGAGCCACAGACCCGTTATCTGTTGCTCATCGGTGCGTATCGCGACAATGAAGTCAGCCCCACCCATCCGCTGATGCTGAAACTGAAGGCCATCCGCAGCGCTGAGGTCAGTGTACAGACCATCCAACTGCAACCACTCTCTTTTGCGCATCTTCGTCATCTCCTGGCGGACACCTTTCGTTCCGGACAGACGCAGGTCGAATCTCTGGCGAGGTTGGTGTACGAAAAAACCGGAGGCAATGCCTTTTTCACCATCCAATTTTTAAGGACACTCCACGGCGAGCATCTGGTCGGGGTCGACACTGCCGAAAAAGGCTGGCATTGGGATATTGATCTGATCCGGACCAAGGGGTATGCCGACAATGTTGTCGATCTGATGGTCGGGAATCTGAAGAAATTGAGCCCGGAAACCCAACGACTCCTGCGCTCTGCCAGCTGCATCGGCAACACCTTCAGCATTGCCACCCTGGCAGCGGTAAGCAATCTCTCCCAGGAGGATGCGCAGGAAATTTTATGGGAGGTTGTGCAGGCCGGTCTGATCCTTTTTGGTCTGGCTGATGCCACCTGTACCTTTTTGCATGATCGGGTGCAGCAGTCCGCCTATTCGCTGATTCCGGCTGATCAACGCCAGGCAATGCATCTTGAGATCGGCAGGTTGATGCTTAAGGGTAGCCCTCAGGAGATACTGGAAGAGCGGATTTTTGACATCGTCAATCAGTATAATCTCGGACGTGAAGGGGTTGTCGAGCTGGATGAGCGATACCGTGTTGCTGAGCTCAACCTGTTGGCAGGCACGAAGGCGAAGGTTTCTTCGGCCTACGAGCTGGCACTCAATTATCTCACCCTTGGCGTCCAATTTGTGGATGAAGATGGGTGGGCCAGCCACTACCCGCTGATGTATGACCTGCACAAAGAGCTGGCCATTGCCCAATATGTCAACAGCAACTACGCCGAATCGCAACATCTGATAGACGTTCTCCTTGCGCGCGCCCAAACCGATCTTGAGCGGGCTGAACTCTATAACATCCTCATTGTACAGCATACCCTGATGGGCCGGTATGGCGATGCGATCCAGATTGGTAAGCAGGGCCTGCAGCTCCTCAATGTCCAGATTTCTCTCACTAGTCTCAAGGATGAACTGGAGGCGGAACTGATCCGGCATGAGCAGATACTGGGCACCAGAACGATTCAATCCCTTGCCGACGAGCCGGAGATGACCGATCCGGCCAGCAGGGTCGCCCTCGAACTGCTTTCAAACATGGTGGTGCCGTCCCGCTATACCGACAACACCATGTTTGCCCTCATCAGTCTGCTCAATGTCAATCATTCCCTGCAATACGGGCCGACACCCAAGTCAACGGTAGGCTATACCTCGTTTGGCATGTTTCTCAATTCGGCCCTGGACCGGTTTGCGGATGCCTATGCCTTCGGTGAGTTGGCGCTCAAAATCAGTGAACGGTTCAATGCCCCGGCCCAAAAATGCCAGGCCTGTTTCATGCTGGGGCATTACCTGAGTCACTGGGTACGACCGCTGCAGTGTTCCGACGGGTTCAACAATCAAGGGATTGAGGCCGGTCTCGCCTCAGGGGAACGGCAATGGACGGGATACACGCTTGCCTACAAGCTATTTCAGCCGTTTTATCGAGGGGTTATCCTGGAGACGATCCGTACGGGGATTCCCGAACTGCTCTCGTTCACCGGCAAAACGAAAAACCAGTGGGCGACCGATACCCTCCTCGGTCTCCAGTTGGCTCTTGGCACGCTCGAGCAGAGCGACGGCGGCGGGCTTGTTGATGTGCCAGGGCTGCAGAGTACGCCCAAGGTCAAGGGAGAGCTGGAATATATAGCCTCGTGCCAGGAACACAAGAGCTCAGGAGCGTTGGGGCGCTATCATGTGCTTAAGGTCCAGATATGCTATATTTATGGCCACCTGGACGAAGCTATGAAGGCAATAACCACTGCTCAGGGGCTACTCGGTTACTTTTCCAGTTCCATCTCGGTGGCGGAGCTCAATTTCTACGCTTCGCTCGTCCTCGCCGCCACCTTCGACCGGGCTTCTGCAGCAGTACGAGACGATATCCTCGGTAATCTGGAGCATAATCAGGCCCAGATGCGACGCTGGATGGAACATTGTCCGGAAAATTTCAGCCACCTGTACCACCTTGTCGAAGCAGAACGGGCCAGGATAGCGGGCAAGGAATTTGCGGCCGGTCGCCTTTATGACCGGGCAATACGGGAGGCCGGAGAGCAGGGATTTGTTCAGGATGAGGGTCTGGCGAATGAGGCGTCTGGTCGATTTTATCTGCACAACGATTTTGTAGCCATAGCCGGGGCGTATTTGCGCAGGGCTAGAGGTTGCTATCGCCTTTGGGGGGCGGATGGCAAAGTCCAGCAAATGGACCGGCAGTACGCCGGGCTTCTGGAGAAAAATCCCTTTGCTGATCAGGAAGAGCAGGTGGCCCACATCGGCGCTCTTGATGCTCTATCCGTGGTGAAGGCTTCGCAGGTCATTTCGGGTGAGATCGTCATCACAAATCTTGTCGAAACTTTGATGCAGACCGTGCTTGAAAACGCCGGCGCCCAGCGAGGGTACCTGATTTGCGAGCGCGGCGCAGGTCTCGTTATTGAGGCTGAGGCCTGGACCGAGGGCGCTATTGTCAAAGTCCGGCAACCTGAGGTTCCTCTGTTTGCAAGCGATGCGATTTTGCCCACCTCTATCCTGAACTATGTCAGGCGGAGCCTCGAAAAAGTGATTCTAGAGAATGCATCGGAAGAAAGCCGGTTTCTCACGGATGAATATATCTCCAGGACAAAACCGGTTTCTCTGCTCTGCCTGCCGGTAATGCGCCAGGCAAGGCTTATTGGCATGCTCTACCTTGAAAATAACCTGATGAAGGGCGCTTTTCTACCGCATCGGATCGCGGTGTTGGAATTGTTGGCCGCTCAGGCAGCCATCTCCCTGGAAAACGCTGAACTCTACCAGGAACGGAGTCGGACAGAGGCAGCCCTGC
>CAITZN010000685.1 GCA_903896915.1 uncultured bacterium | reverse complement strand
TGGGCGAGACTGACAACTTTGATTGAATAGGTTCCTTCCTTGGCTAAACTGTTGGTGCTGACTGAAAAATAGTCAGACCCGTTGTTGGTTACGTTATACGTGTTCAGATCAGTTGTGTTATTGATGCCGCTCGACGAAGCATAAAAATCACTCAGGAGTTCATTGAAATCAGTATAGGTTTCGAGTTTTGTCTTAAGATAGGTCTCTTTATTTTCCAGTAAAGTTTTCGGTGCGCTCTCCGCTTCGATAAGAGAATCGACAATAGAGCCTGTATCCACCCCACTTGCCAAACCGGAGAATTTTACGGTTCCCCCTGAAGATTTTGCAGTCGTAGAAGTTGTTGTAGCCGTTGATGTTGTTGCTGCCGTTGAAGTCGTTGAGGACACTGAAGACATGCTCTTCACCTCCCTTTACGTATAATTTCCCTTCCATTGGATGTAGGATACAAAGTCCCGTATCCTTTCATCGTCAAAAAATGCATGGGATTTTATAGGGTTAGCGTCAAGAGATCAGCGATTGTGTCTATCCGAGGTAACAGAAGATTGTATGTGTAACAGAACGTAACAAAAACTCGAGAGGCGAGAGAGAAACAGGCAATTTTGCAAAAATAAGGACGCAGGGGCGACAATCTACAAATCAAGCTCTCCTCACAGGATTACGGTTTTATGTAATCCTATTGTCGTGCGTAGTCATCGAATCAGAAATAAGATTGCGTTTGCAAGGAGGTACGATACCTGTATCATACAGTCACGAGTGGTTTTTGACTGTTGCAGAAAACGGTAAACACCTTGCGCATTATTCATTTCAAGCTATTGCGTCGTATAGTATATATCGAAAAAGTCCGAACGCATGTGCTCATAACGACCATCTCTCCGTCGAGCCAAATACACAACACATGAAAACTCCTCGTGATTTCAAAATATTAGCCATAGATGACGATCCAGCATTCTTACGATCTCTGAAAAGAGTGCTGATCGCAGAACCGTATCAGGTAATCACCACAACCAATCCGGCACAGGCTCTGCTCATCATGGAAGAGCAGCGGATCGACCTTGTCCTCCTTGATTTGAAAATGCCCCAACGCGATGGATTGTCCGTGCTTGAAGACATGGTCAAACTCTATCCGGATGTAACGGTTATAATGCTGACAGGATATGGTGGCGTGCAAGAGGCGGTAAAGGCTCTGAAACTGGGAGCCGCTGATTTCCTCGAAAAGCCCTGCCCTCCTTCTGTTCTATGCAAAATTCTGGCTAACTACTACACAATTGACCAACAGCGTTGTTCACTGAAGATGACAAACAGGAACCGGTCATTCGACTATCCTGATCTTGTCGGTGAATCTCACGAGATGCAGCGACTGAAAGCACTCATCACCCGGATTTCGGCCTCTGAAGCCCCTGTTCTTATCCTTGGGGAATCAGGCACCGGTAAAGAACTGATCGCAAAAGCTGTCCATCACCACAGCATCAGAAATAGTGGCCCTTTTTGCGCTATTGATTGTGCGGCCATAAACGAGAGTGTTCTGGAAAGTGAACTTTTCGGCTATGAAAAAGGAGCATTTACCGGGGCAGACCGGTCAACGCAGGGCTTGATCAGATCAGCCGACAAAGGAACACTTTTTCTTGACGAGATAGGTGAACTTCCGCTGAAAATGCAGGCTAAGCTGCTGCGAACCCTGCAGGAACATGAGGTGCGACCGGTCGGCAGCACCAAGAGTCAACCGGTGGATATACGGATCATCGCCGCAACCAACAGAAATCTTGAACATGAAATAACAAATGGTCGTTTTCGCTCCGACCTCTTTTTCAGGATCTCGGCCATCCCTTTGCTCCTGCCACCGCTGCGAGAACGAGTGAGTGACATCCCGCTCCTTGTGCACCATATCATGAAGTGCCAGAGCAAAGAGACTAGCAGGAATATCAGCAAAGAAGCCCTGCAATTACTGCAAGGCTACGCCTGGCCCGGAAATGTGCGAGAACTGGAGAATGTGCTATGCCGGGCACTGGCCATCGCCGAGCAGAACACCATCCTACCAGACGATTTACCGGCAACCATTGTTGTCGAAAAACAAGTAGGCAGCGAACTCTCACCGGTAAATGATTCACTCCTTGCCTACGAACAATCCGCCATAGAAAAAGCCCTGCAGAAAACCAGCAACAACAAACGCAAGGCCGCCGCCCTGCTCGGCATCAGCGAAGCAACACTCTACCGGAAGTTGAAACTATTTGGCCTTTCAAATTGAGACACCCTCTCACCCAAACTCTATCAAAAATACAAAGGGGCCAGATCAATCTTACTTGCAACACCCATCTCCTGTTTTTTCATTACGAAATCTTCTTTAAGAAATAGCCGCGTAACACCCTGTTTTTAGCATTTTCCTCCACATTTCCCATGTGAATAAATAATATCATTTCCGGTTTCCTTAAAGTCTGGATTGCTTCCTGCATATTGCTTAAGACCCTTGCAATTGTTTTAACCAGTGAAAAAGCAGGCAAATAGAACAATCTACAGAAGGCGAAGGCTTCGCATCAGGACAGATAGCGCTCACTACTCAATGACAGCAGATACAACATACTTGCTCGACTAGTGATAACTGTGCAAAAGGAAAAATGTATGAGCAAAAATACTGTGTTGTTTGTCGACGATGAGCCCAAGGTCCTTAATGGGTTACGTCGCATGCTGTATCCTTTGCAAAACGACTGGAATATGCTTTTTGCAGAAAGTGGCACGGAGGGGCTTGAAATCCTCTCACAGGTCAAAGTGACCATTCTGATTTCTGACATGCGCATGCCCATCATGAACGGGTTTGAGCTGTTACAAACTGTCCTCAGACGTTTCCCGGAGGTTATACGCGTGATGCTGACGGGGCAACCGAATAAGGACACGTTCTGTGATGTCGCGACCATAAGTCACTACTTTCTTTGGAAACCTGCAAATTTAAAAGACCTGAAAGCATTGTTCGATACTATCAGAGAACGGGATGTCTCTCGACACACCGAACAATTGTTACAGCTCTTAGGCAGAATCAACTCTCTTCCTTCATCGCCACCAATTTTCGATCGCCTCATGGAACTGATCGAAAGTCAGGA
>CAITZN010000684.1 GCA_903896915.1 uncultured bacterium | reverse complement strand
GGCATTACCGATCAGGTTGATCCACACCAGTTGCAGCAATGCGTGATCACCGTGAACTGTTGGCAAATTGCCAATTTCCCATTCGATGTTACGCCCTTTGATGTCAGGTTCAACTGTTTCAAGTGCCTGCCTAAGTACAAGATTCATATCAAGTTCGATTGGCTGCATCTCCTGCCTCCCGGTTCGGGAGAAATGAAGTAGGTTATCGATGAGCAAACCCATCTGATGAGCAGAATCGGCGATGTTATCGAGGTAATGTTGCTCCTTTTCAGACAATTTACCCGTAAAGTGGTTAATTAACAGGTCGATGTAACCACTTATGTGCCGCAACGGTGCACGAAGGTCATGTGATACTGAATAGCTGAATGCCTCGAGTTCCCGGTTGGCGGCTTCAAGCTGTGCCGTACGTTGGCTAACATGTCCTTCGAGTTGTGAAGCGTACCTTTTTGTTTCGTTTAGCAGATGGGTCTGTTTCAGGGCAATACTGATCTGTCCCCCCACTTCCAGCGCAATTTCCAGTTCTTCCGGGGAGAAACTCCGGGGAGTTTCCCAGCCGATGTTCAAAACACCTGTCAAACCCAGTTCTGAATAGAGCGCCACATTAAGAGCGGACATAATTCCGAAAGAATTAAAGATTTGGTTTAATGGAGAAGTCGCTTCTGTTGGGGAGATGTCTTCCAGTATTTCTATCTTTTCTTTCTCCAGTAATTCCATACTTTTAGCGAGAATATCTGTCCGTAATTCTTTTGCATTACGAACCATTTTATTCTGATCATCTTCTGCGAATACCTTTGCCGTTCTTTTTCCCATGTCGAATAAACTGACACCCGTATAGTTGCACCTGAGCAGCCCCCTGATCTGATGAAGTGCGGTCTGAATGATCTCTTTTGGAGATTCTATAGCCTGAAGAATTGCTACATCCAGCAGGTGCAGGTTTTTCAGACGCTCCGACATCGTGCGTATCGCTTCAATTGCATTAACGTGTTCAGTGATATCCCTGTTGCTTATCCGCCGTCCACGATAATTCCCTTTTTCATCGAAAACCGGCCGGCAGAGGTGACCAATATGAGCAATTGAACCATCTTTTTTGACGATTCTGAAATTGTGTTGTTCAATAGCATACATGTACGTGTCGGAATGCAATTTTTCCAGATGGTTTTCATAAGCTGTCAAATCATCCAGGTGGGTAATCCTATTAAGCAGCTGGCTGTCTGATAAAAACTCCTCCGGTGGATATCCGCTGATTCTTTCGCACGAAGGGGAGGTATAGATAATCTGTCCATCTTTTGCTTCCCAATATTCCCAGTCGTATGCAAAGTCGGAGAAAGTCCGAAATTTTTCTTCACTTCGGTTTAGTTTCTCCTCTGTTCGTTTCCTTTCTGTGATGTCCCAGGCAAGGTCGGCAATCTCGGTTACTTGTAGGATATCTGTTTGATTGTAAATACTCTCTTTATTTCCAACGCCAAGTATGGCAACAATTTTTTTATTCCTTACAATTGGAACCACCAGTTCCCGAAATACAGAGGCATGTCCGTCGGGTAACCCTTTTCGGTTAGGAAGTGATTCATAGTCGTTGTGAATAACCGCTGCTCCGGTATGGATACATTCCACCCAAACTCCTGCCTGATCTACATTGTAATGTGTTCCTGCACCTTCCGTGGTACACATCTTTTGTAACGTGTTGGTCGACCAGGTCTGTAGTGAAAGTGTCTTCTGGTCAGCCTCCAGAAAATGGAAAAAAGCAATTTTGCTACCGGTGAGCTGTTCTATTTCGTCAAGTGTCTTTTGAAGCAGTTGTGTTAAATCGGAATAAAATGAATATTCGAGAATCGCAGTACGGACTTTTGTGACCGCTTCTGACTGTTTCCGTTCGTTTATGTCCTGAAATGCCCCATGAATTTTAACAATATTCCCCTTTTCATCCCTGATTGCTTCTCCGATTAACTGGGCCCAAACGTGGTTGCCACGGGGGGTGATAATCTGAAGCTCTTCGTTAAACGGTGTACCATTGATGGCACAATTTTCAAATGCTGTTGAGATTTTTTGATAGTATTCGGGTGCATAAAAGCTGATCCCTTCCCCTATCTGTGGTGAATATCCGGCAGGCATCTCATGGATGGCTGCCACCTCATCAGACCAGGTCACCCTGCCTTGCTGAAGGTCGAAACTCCAACCGCCAATTTTTGCTGTTTTTTCAGCAATACGAAGCAGCATGAGGCTTTCATTTAATTGCTGTTCAGCTTCTTTGCGTTTTGTGATGTCTATAACTATTGTATTAAAGAAAGCCGGTCTGTTTTCACTATCCCGCTCCAGGGTTGTACTGATATCCACCCAGATCATTTTCCCGTTTTTATGG
>CAITZN010000683.1 GCA_903896915.1 uncultured bacterium | reverse complement strand
CGCGGCCATTGCTGCCTGTCACCGGGCCGGGATCGTGGTGAAGATGATTACCGGCGATCATCGCGCCACCGCCCTGAGCATCGGTACGGATCTCCAACTGGCGGGCAATGGCAAGGTCGTTACTGGTGTGGAGTTGGCAGCCATGGATGAGATGAGTCTGTTAGAAGCGGTGCAGACCATCAACATCTTTGCCCGAGTTGCCCCGGAGCACAAGCTTCGCCTGGTCCGGGCCCTGCAGAAGGGACAGCATATTGTTGCCATGACCGGCGACGGCGTCAACGACGCCCCTTCGCTCAAGCAGGCTAATATCGGGGTGGCTATGGGGATCACCGGCACGGCGGTGTCAAGGGAATCGGCGGATATTGTCTTGGCTGACGATAATTTTGTCAGCATCAGTGCTGCGGTGGAGGAGGGAAGGCGGGTGTATGATAACCTGATCAAGTCGTTGGCCTTTCTGTTGCCGACCAATCTGGGACTGGCGCTGATCCTGATCTACGGTATCCTGTTTTTCCCCTTTGATCCGGTGAGCAAGATTCTGCTGCTGCCCATGCTGCCGACCCAATTGTTGTGGATCAATTTGGTCGCGGCCGTTACCTTGGCCCTGCCATTGGCCTTTGAGGTTAAAGAACCCGACATAATGCGTCGGCCGCCGCGAAAACCCGAGGCGCCGTTGTTCAATAGTTTTTTGGTGTTTCGGGTGGTGACGGTGTCAGTTTTGATGACCGCCGGCGCCATTGTCCTCTTCTCCATGGAGTACTGGCAGGAGCTAGCTGCTGGAACTTCCGAGATCCTCGCATTGGCCAAGGCCCAGACTATTGCCGTGACCTTTGTCATCCTGTTTCAGATTTTTTACATGATCCATTGCCGGTCGTTGCAAGACAATCTTCTCAAAATCGGATTTTTCAGCAACCCTGTGGTGTTCTGGGGGATAGGTGTCATCCTCGTCCTCCAGGCCTTGTTTGTCTATCTGCCCTTTATGCAACGGGTTTTCCGGACAGCCCCCCTGTCGCCGCTTGATCTTGCTCTGGCTGTTGCAGTCGGGTTCATGATTTTTCCGGTTATTACCTTGGAGAAGTGGATCCGCTCTCTGACCCGACATCGCCAGTCGGGTGCGGCCTGATCTGTTGTTTTAACGACTTGGCAGATTCGCTATGGGACGGCCAAAATAATACCCTTGGGCCAGATCGAATCCTATTTGACGGCAGACTGCCGCCTCCTCCTCGATTTCGATACCTTCAGCTAAGGCAAGGACGCCGAGATCTTTGGTCATGCCGACCAGGGCTGCGACCATGCGCAATGAGGCGGGAGAGCGCTGGTGAATATTGCGCACCAGTGAAATGTCGAACTTTAAAATATCCGGAGGGGCATCCATGAGTTCCAGCAGGCGGGATTGTCCGGCGCCGAAATCGTCATACACCAGTTTTATGTTGAGCTGTTTCAGTACCACTTTGAGTTCACGGATTGTCGCGATATCGGTGATCGAAAGTTCGTTGATTTCCATAGCCAGATCGAGGTGAGGCGCCATCATTCGAAGCTTGTACAGCGATCGCTCCAGGCCGTTGACGTCCATTTCGTTAGGAACGGTATTGAAAAAAATCAGCCCAGGGATTTGTGATGCCAAGATTTCCATGATGCCTGAATCCCTGAACAGCAAACTCAGCTCAACATCGCGTTTCAGTTGCTTGGCGAGTTGGAAAAGTTGCGGAATGTCACTGGGTATACCATCGCAACCGACTCTTCCCAATAATTCGAATCCGATTGTGCTGTTGTCCAGCATTCTGACAATTGGTTGAAAATAGGGGATGACCGCTCTGGTCGAGATCAGCTGTGCCAGTCTTTCCACATAAGGATTCATCATGACTGTGCAGTCACCGAAATCCCCGCTGGAGTCGTCTCGTTCTACTTGAAATTCAAAGCTCGCGAAATGTACTACATCACCAGGATTGAGTTGTTGTTCGTCAATAAGGCGGCGAAAATTTACGAAGGTGCCGTTGGTGCTGCCGCAGTCCTTCAACCAGATTCCGGTATTGGTAAGCCGAATCTCGGCATGCAGTCTGGAAATACTTTCCGAAGACAACAGCAATTCACAGTCATTTCTCCTTCCGATACGGAAGGGATTGGCAGTAATGTGGATAATCCAGGGGTCGCCTTGTGCGCCTTTTGCCTCCAATCGCCATTTTTCGATTATTCTGTCAGGCATGTTTAAACCGAGATGTTGAGGGGTCGGGTAGGCGTTACTTGCGATAAGTTAAGCGGCGCAACGCGTCGACTCCGGGAAAGTAGGACAACTATCTTATCGGTTGTCAGCGGTACAAAGCGGTATGCCTACATGCCAACCGCAAACATGGCTTCGAGATCATGCTGAGAATAGGCCTGGAAAGCCAGCATGGTCTCAGTTTTGGTAATCCCTGTAATATCCACCATTTTTTTGGTGACCAGGTTGGCCAGCTCGTCGTTGGTTCTGACCCTGGCGATGGCAATGAGATCAAAATTGCCACTCACCGAATAGACCTCGGAAATGCCTGGAATCGCCTGCAGTTGTTCGGCGACTTCGTTGATTTTGTTTCTTGCTGCATTGATCAGAATGATCGATGTAACCATGATTAGACCTCGCGATTGGTGCTCGGTGCCGCGCCTTGTAAAAGGCGGATGTCGCTGCACAGCCGCTCTATTTCCCCAGTGAACGAAAAAAACAGACTGATACCTTGAATATTGGTCTGCTCAGGTAGCAAGAGTAGTCGGGATTATCACTCGTAGGAGATGCATGCCGCCGGGCAGGAAGCCATAGCCTCTTCGATGCAATCCTCATCACCGTCCTCGGCCATGAGAACATAGGCCTTGGTCTCATCGATATCGAATCCGAAAATTTCTGGGCATAACTCCACACAGGCCTCGCAGCCCAAACATTCTTCGTGGTCAATAGATACCTGTTTTGACATATAGTTTTCCTTTGCTGTAGTTTTGCAATCAAGTGTCGGCCCAATTGTTGCACAACCGACAAAAAAATATGAACATCGTTAACAAGTGCTCTGGATCTGTGCGGCCAGAAAGTATTTCTGACGTTGTTTTATATTCTACAGTTTTGCAGTTTTCAGATCGATCGTCAACTTGTATTCAGACGAGTCGTCCCCCTGCTTGATGGAGAATCCCAGCTTCTTGCCCAGGGCGAGCATGTAGCGGTTTTCCGCCAGCACCGTACCCCAGACTGTTTCCATCCCGCGTTCCTGCGCGATCTCAAGGCATTGCAACAGGAGCTTAGCGCCGATACCTTTACCTTGGTAAAGGTCGCCAATCAGAACGGAGAACTCACCTTTCTTGCCGTCCGGATCGCCGGTGATGTTGGCCACCCCAAGCATTCTCTCCTCGCCTTCTCGATCGTCGAGCCCAACAAAGGAAATCTCGCGGTCATAATCGATCTGAGTGAAGCGGGCAAGAATTTCCGGAGAGAGGGTTTTGACTACGCTGAAGAATCGGTAATAGATGCTGGTGGGGGTCAGGGTATTGAACAGTTCGACAAACAGGGGGGCATCCTCAGGTTTGATCGGCCGGATGAAGAGCGGCATGTTCATATCGGTAAGATCGTGCCGCTCAAGATGCTGCGGATAGGGGCTGATGACTAGATGGAGGTTGGCCGGACCTTCGGATCGGGCTATTTTGATGCGGGCATCGACCGCGCAGGGCTGACCGTTTTTGATCACAACCGGGTTCATGTCCAGTTCGACAATTTCGGGGAAATCGATGACCAACTGTGACAGGCGGATGAGCAGTTCTTCCAGTTTTTCCAGGTCAGCAGGTGGATGGTTGCGGTACCCCTTGAGCAGCGGCAGGATGCGGGTCTCTTCCATCATCCGTCGCGCCAGCAGTCGGTTCAGCGGCGGCAGGCCTAGGGCCCGGTCGTTGAGCACTTCGGCAAAGACGCCACCGGAGCCGAACAGCAGCACCGGTCCGAAGTTCGCATCAACCTTACTGCCGATCAGCAGTTCAAATTCGGGATGGGCAATGTAGGGTTGCAGAGAGACCCCGGTGATCCGAGCCTTGGGATCAAACGCCTTGGCACCGGCCATGATCTTTTCAAAAGCCTGGCGCAGGTCGGCTTCGTTGCGCAGGTCGAGTTGGACACCACCGGCCTCGGATTTGTGGCTGACGTCTGGCGACAGCAGTTTCATCGCCAAGGGTAGTTCCATCTCCGCAGCCATCGCTACCGCCTCGTCAGCAGAGGTGACTAACACCGTTTCGTTCACAGGAATGCCATAGGCTGCCAGGATTTTTTTGCTCTGAATTTCGGAGAGTACCTCGATCTCCTGCTCGAAAGATTCGTGAATGGTGCGGAAAACAAAGTCGCGGTCAAAGAAGAGATCAGTGGAAAGTTTAGGCGGCACCTGGTGGAGCAATTCCAGGTTTTTGCCGTATTCAACCATGTAGAGGAAGGCTCGTACAGCACGTTCAGGGGTCTCGTAGGTGGGGATGTTAGCCTGGTTGAGGATGGTCAGGGCTTCGTTCATCTGTTTGCCGCCCATCCAACAGGCGAAAACCGGGAATCGCTTGCGCTTCACCAGCTTGGCGAGCGCGGTGGCCACCTCCTCTGGCCGGGTCAGGGCCTGAGGTACCATGATGACCAGAACGCCGTCAAAGTCCTTGCTCGCCAGGCAGATTTCCAGGGTCTGAGTAAATCGCTCAATGGTGGCATCGCCGAGGATGTCGATAGGGTTGGCCTGACTCCAGTGCGAGGGCAGGATTTCATTGAGCTGCCAGACCGTCTCCTCAGGGATTTGCGCCGGTTCCAGCCCGTATTCGGCCAAGGTGTCAGCCGCCATGATGCCCGGTCCGCCGCCGTTAGTGATGATCGCCAGCCGTGAGCCCGAAGGCCGGGGTTGCTTGGCCATCAATTCGGCGCAGTCAAACAGTCGCGCCAGCGAGGGTACCCGGACGATGCCGGCGCGCTTGAAGGCAGCGTCATAGACCGCATCCTCGCCGGCCATGGCGCCGGTATGAGTGGTGGCGGCTCGGCTACCGGCACTGCTTTTTCCGGCCTTGAGAACAATAATAGGTTTGATGCGGGAGACCGAGCGGGCAGCGCTCATGAATTTACGGGTGTTGGTCAGGTTTTCCATGTAGAGCAGAATGGATTTGACCGAGCCGTCGTTGCCTAGATAGTCGATCATTTCACCGAAATCGACATCGAGCATCGAGCCGATGCTGACAAAATGGCTGAATCCTGTGTTTTCTTGGATTGCCCGGTCTAGGATGGCGGTGCAGATGGACCCGCTCTGGGCAACGACTGCCAAATTGCCCTTGGCAGGCATGCCGGTGGCGAAGCTGGCATTCAGTTGTTTACTGGGCCGCACAATTCCAAGACAGTTGGGGCCGATGATCCGCAACCCCGATCCTTCAGCCGCTCCCTGGATCTGTTCTTCAATCAGGCCTCCGGCTTCCCCCAATTCTTTGCCGCCAGTGGAAATGATGATAACACCTTTTGTTCCGGCCCGGACACACTGCCGGACAATATCCGGGGTTGTAGCGATGGGTGTGGCAATAATGGCCAGATCGGGAGGGCTTTCAATCTCGGTGATCGAGCCATATGCCTTGAGCCCTTGGATCTGCTCATATGTAGGGTTAACCGGGAAGATGGCGCCTTCATACCCACCCTGAATCAGATTGTCGACCAGGATGAATCCAAAGGAGCCCTTTTTGTTACTGGCGCCGATAACGGCGATGCTTTTCGGGTTAAAGAATTGTTCCATGGGTGAGGCCGTCCGTATCGGTTGAAGTTGTTGTT
>CAITZN010000682.1 GCA_903896915.1 uncultured bacterium | reverse complement strand
TGCGGGCAGCTTCAGCATCCGCCTTGCCGCGGATTTCAGTGGCCTCCCTTTGGGCTGCCGAGGTGATTTCCTGGAGTTCGCGGTCCACCCTGCCCAGTATTTCTGCCTTGCGACCTTCACCGGTTGAGCGTTTTTCCGCCGCAATCCGTTTCCGCTCGGAAATCATTCGGTCGTAGACCTTCAGACGGACCGATTCGATATAATTGACGCGTTTGAACATGACGTCCATCAGCTCAATCCCGTATTGCGGGGTTATTTTTGCGGCATCGTCAAGCACCAGCTGGCTGATCTTGTCTCTTCCCACCTTGGGAGGGACAACCATGTCTCTCGACTCGACTACAGCTGCCATAAAATCGGGTGACCAGTCCGAGCTGCGAATGATCTCGATCAGGTTGTTTTTGTTGACCAGGTCACGCACCGTACCGTCGAGAATGTCGTCCAGCAGGGTCATAGCTCTTTTTTCAGAACCGACAGCCTGAAGGAAACGAAGGGGGTCGGCAATGCGCCAACGGGCGGTATTCTCCATGTAGATGAAAGTTTTATCATTGGTTGGAATCTGGTTAGGGTCGCCGTTCCAGGTGAGTATTCTTTTGTCAAAATACTGCACCTGCTGGATGAAAGGTGTCTTTATTTTCAGCCCGGCTTCAGTAAGCGATTTGCCTACCGGGGCACCAAACTGGGTTATGACAGCTTGCTGACCTTCTGGAAGGATAAAAAAGCCATCCCATATGGTGACTGCGGCAGCGGTAAGGATGGCCAGTGCGATGAAGCGAAGTAGTTTTTGCATATGCTCGTGTCGGTTGAAGAATTGAAGAACAGTTAACCCTGCACGGGATGTGCGTTATTTCGTGTTGGCCGATGGAGGCTCTTTGCTTGTTTTCCGAGAGAGGTCAAGCAAAGGAAGGATGTTCTGCTGGTTCTTGTCCATGACATAGACTTGGTTAACCTGGGGGAGAATCTCCTGCATTGCCTCTAGATACATCCGTTGCCTGGTGACTTCCTCGGCTCCCTCGTATTCCTTAACGATAGCCTTAAAGCGATTGGTTTCGCCGTAAGCGCGATTGATCCGTTCCGCCGCATACCCCCGAGCTTCTTCCGTAATCTGCTTGGCGCTACCGCCTGCTTTAGGGATGACCTTGTTGTAGGTCTCTTCCGCCTCGTTGATCAGTCGTTTCATGTCCTGATCCGCCTCGTTGACTTCATTGAAGGCTGGTTTGACCTGTTCGGGCGGGTTGATATCCAAGAGTTGGAGGGTAACGAGCGTGATACCGCATTGTAGCCGGTCTATCTGGCTTTGCAGTTCCTTTTTAGCACTGGCGGCGAGGAGCTCACGGTTACTGAGCACATAGTCAAAGTCCATGTTGCCGACAATTCGCTTGATGACGGTTTCTGAGGCATCACGGACTAGCTGAGAAACATCACGAACCTTGAAGAGGAAATTGACCGGGTCATTGACCTTATACTGCACAATCCAGGCAACCTCGATCACGTCCTTGTTGCCGGTGAGCATGAGTGCTTCCATGCCAAACCCTTTCCGGTCAAACGAGGTGTTGACTCCTGGCACGCGGGTCCGAAAGCCGAATTCCTCTTTGCGGACGCTTTCGACATCAACCTTGGCCAGTTCTTCGATGTAAGGGATCTTGAAATGCAGACCGGATTGAGTTGTCCGGCTGTATTTTCCTAAACGGAGTACGATTCCGACCTCGCCCGGTTTAATGGTGTAAAAACAGGAAAAGACGCCTTGAAGAATAAAGAGCGCTGCAACAATTGCAATGATCTTCCCGGCACTGGCAAGAAGATTTGGCGGGGTCTCGGAAGGCTGCTGACCGCCCTGCCCATCCTGCGGTGCTCCTGGGCCAATGCCCCCGGCAAACGCATCCCTGATTTTCTGGATCAGAACGGCAAGTATGTCTTCCGGCCCGGTGGGTTTCTTCTTTTGCCCCCAGGGTGGTTGTTCATTCATCGGCATGGATGCGGCTCCAGTGGTTGAGCTTGGATAATAAATTAATTGATGGAGAAAACAGCGTATTGGGAACAACATAAACTGTATCGGTGATTCGTCTGCAGTGGAGAACGAATACAGGTAATCGTAAGCACCACATATCTTATGCACTGTACACTGCTACGTCAAATAAGAATGGACATGATGGAGGTATTTCTTTATTTCGCTGCGGTGGAACCAGCGGCTGGTGAAATTAATTTCAAGGGAATCAGCGAAGCGCCAATATCCAACTGAAGCCGGTAATTGTCAGCGCGCTGAGGAAGAAGGCGGCCTGGAGTATCGGTCGTTGAGTTTTTTGGATAATGCCGCTCAGGTTGAGTAGAATACCGCTGCAAAGTCCACTGATAAAACCGAAGAAATGAGCACCGAGATCAGTCCGTATCCCCTCGCTGCCTAGAAAAGCCAGGAGACCAAGTCCTGCTCCGAGTGGCAGCACCATCGCCTTGGCGGTATGTCGTGAAAACCGAGTGACTTGCAGTCCCGTGAAGATGCCGATGGCAGCAAAAACAGAGGTGGAGAGTCCCACTGAAAGATGGGGTTGCTGGTGCAGTAACACATTCAGCAGGTTGCCGGTGAATCCGGTCAGGATGAGGAGTAGCCAGCTTAGTCCATATCCGAGCATTTTACCGAGAAAGTGGATCATCATGCTGCCGATGAGACAGTTGCCAGTAAGATGCACCAAGTCGGCATGCAGGGTGAGAGCCGTGACCAGGCGCCACCATTCACCGTGGTCAAGGATGGCCACACTATCGATTGCCCCTCGGGCAAACCATCGGCTTTCAGGTGACCAGGGGCCGGTATATGCGAAAAAAAGGGCGAGAATGCCCATCATCAGCAAGGTGGGAGGGGTTTGCGGGTGAAGAGTCTGTCGGGGTGGTGGCGGTGGTGGCCAGTCGAGGTTTTCAGTTCGGTACGCTTCCATCTGAAAAACAGCAGATTCAACGTCCTTTTCCGTTACCAGCAGTTGGTGAGTGTGTTCATCAATTTGATGATCAATGCCGACCGCTGACAAGACAAGCGACAGAGTTTCTATCGGGTCTTTTGCTTCGTTGACGACTGGAACCAACCCCAGTGCTTCGAGTTTTCCAGGAGCCCTTTGCTCATTTTTAGCGATCATGCTGTGATGCCAATTCAAAAAAGCCATGACAGAAAGCATGACAGAAAGGGCGGAAACATCCGTATCCGGAATGTCTTGACAATGGGTTTATCGTCATTACAATAATCGTAATTTGCTAATTACAGGGTTGGAATGCAAAACGTTCTTGTCCTGTAAATCAATGGCAGGACAGATTCTGTCCTTTGCCCAACAATGTACTTACGGATAAATGAATATGCTTGCATTAATGAAACGATGTGGCCCCTTCCTGCTGATTTTTCTAGCACTAACGTTCATGGATGCGGGAATATCGGCTGAGTATGCCGAAGCGCGTTCCCAATCCGGTGGTCGTTCTTTCAGTAGCCCTGCCAGTCGGCAGGCTCCCAGCCAGGTTGGCCAGCGACCGCCACAGCAATCGCAGCCTGGTGGTTTCGGCAAAGGGTTGATGGGCGGTCTCATCGGCGGTGCCCTTGGTGGCATGTTGCTTGGCAGCCTTTTCGGTGCTAGTGGGAGCGGTATGGGCATTCTGCCACTGCTGCTTCTTGGTGGAGTCGGCTATTTTCTCTACAAACGTTTTGCCAATCGTCCCCCGGTGTCTCCTTCGCCTCCCGGTTATCAATCGCAACCCGGAGGTGGTGGGTTTCAAGGTATGGCCGGTGGTTTCGGTGGGAATTCTGTTCCACCTGTGCCCCCCCCCATTCCGCCGATTCGTGAAATGAATACCATTGAAGGTGGTCTGGCGGAAATCCGTTTGACCGATCCTGGTTTTGACGAAAAACATTTTCTCGAGGTGGCGTCGGATGTCTTTTTCAAGATTCAGGCCGGGTGGATGCGTCGCGATCTTTCCTCTTACCGCCATCTGTTAGGTACCCAGCTGGCTTCCGAGTATGAGCGTCATTTTATCCGGATGAAGGAGCAGGGGCATATCAATAAGCTGGAAAGCATTGCTATTCGTCGGTTAGAGATAGCTGCCGCGGGAAGCGAGAATGGCGAGGATTTTGTTACTGTCCTGTTTACCGCTAATTTGCTTGATTACACGGTGGATGAAAAAACAGGGGCTCTGGTTTCCGGCAACATGACTGAACCGGTGAAATTCGCTGAGCAATGGACTTGGGCTCGCTCAATTCGCACTGAAGACTGGCGCTTAGAGGGAATTGAGGTCGTCGAAGCCTGACAGCAAGTACCGCCTCTCTTTACAACTAAATAAAAAAAGGGCTGCACCTCTCTAAGGTGCAGCCCTTTTTTTATGGGTCAGGTTTTTTAAAGCAACCTTACGCTACGGCAAAATATATGTTTTACCGTGCCAATAATTTTTCGGTCAATATCGGCAGGAATTGTTTGAGATCGGCAACCACGAACACATCGGCCACCTCGCCGATAGGGGCATCTTTGTCGGTATTGATAGCAACGATAAAATCCGATTTTTTCATTCCAGCCAGGTGCTGAATCGCCCCGGAAATACCGCAGGCTACGTAGAGTTTTGGGGTAACGGTGCGCCCAGTGGTGCCGACCTGACGATCGTGATCGACCCATCCAGCATCGACTACCGGCCGGCTGGCCCCATAATCACCACCCAGAGCCTTGGCCAGTGCCTGCACGATGGCGATATTCTCTGGTTTGCCCACGCCGCGACCAGCACTGACGATAATCTCCGATTTAGTCAGGTCCACACCCTCTAATTTGGCAGCTTCATAGCCGCTGCACTGGACCTTGCCAGTGACGCCCGTGTCAATTTGTATCACCGTCGGTGTGCCCGTCGGATCTTCTTCCATGCCAAAGGCACCGGCCTGAAGGGTAAGAACGGTTTGCGCAGTTTTCGAGGTGATTTTCCGGCGCAGTTTGGCGTTACAGACCGGGATAACAGGTACGCCATCCTCGATGGCAATCACCTCGGAGATTTGAGCCGCTTTGAGGGCTACAGCAATCCGCGGGGCCAAATCCCAGCCGTAGGAAGAATGATGGAAAACGATCATCTCTGGCTGTTCCTTGGCGATGACATCCAGGAGCAACTGTTTATGTACCGTGGGATTGTACTCGCCGTATTTGGCTACATCAGCAAGAAAAAGGGTACCGCTGAACTGGGGTAAATCGGTAGGGCTCCCCACCAGAAACATTGAGGTTTCGGTCTGCAGTCCTTTGGCAAAGGCAATCAGTTGGGAATATTTTTCACGCAGTTTTCCTTCCCGGAATTCCGCTACAAGTAAGGTCTTCATGAGTATCTCCTAGGCCAGTACGCCGGTTTTTTCTTTAAGCAGATGGATCAGTTTCTCGGCCAGATCGGGAAGTTCGCCTTCAAGCACAAGGCCGCCACTTTTCTTCTCCGGGAAGTAAAATGCGGCGGTCTCCTGGCTGATGGCACTGCTGCCCACGTCAGGAGCGATAGTCAGCAGTTCTTTCTTTTTGGCCTTCATGATGTTGGGCAGGGTCGGGTAGCGTGGGGTGTTGAGACCAAGTTGGCAGGTGAGAACTACCGGCATCGTTGCGCTGACCAAGGCCTTGGTGCCGCCTTCCAGTTCGCGTTTCACACTGATGGTACCATTGTCGAAGGCGAAGCTGACTATGGTGGTGACTGCGGCAATAGCCAACAGTTCGGCGAGCATGACACCCACCTGCGCACTGCCGCGATCCTGTGATTGCATCCCGGTGAAAATGATGTCGAAATTTTTATCTTTGGCGAAACCGGCTATCATCGAAGCAATCTCAATGGGTTCACGCTTGTAGGCATCGTTATCAGCGATATGGACGCCACGATCGCAACCCATGGCCAGGGCTTTTTTCATGGTTTCTTTCACCTGGTCCCCACCGATACAGAGCACGGTCAGGTCGGCGTCGCCCACTTGCTCTTTCAACCGGACCGCCTGTTCCACAGCATATTCATCGTATTCATTCATACGCCAGGCCAGATCGGTGCGGTCATACCAGTTTTTTTCAGCATTGATCTTGAACTTTGATTCCATATCCGGAACCTGTTTAATGCAAATCAGTATGTTCATCGTGCCCCTCCAGCAATCAGGCTAGGTGATAAGTTGTTGGTCAATTTCATGAGAGTTGTATTACAGCTTCTCAAGCCGTTCGGCGAGTATTTCGGCAATGTCTTTAGGTCGTAACTGTTCTTCTACATCGGCTCCTTTAACACCGTCTTCAAACATAGTCAGGCAGAAGGGACAGTTGGCAAGCAGTTGTTCGGCACCTGTTGCAACAGCCATTTGCACCCGTTTGATATTAATGCGCTCTCCGATATTTTCCTCGGCCATGATCCGACCGCCTCCAGCACTGCAGCAGAAGGCCTGGTCGCGGTTCTTTGCCATTTCCGATAATTGACCACCCGCTGCCCGTATGAGATTCCTGGGTGCATCGTAGATGTTGTTATGCCGCCCTAGATAACAGGAGTCATGGTAGGTACAGGAAAAGGTGTCCGTTTTGATGCGCAGTTTACCGGAACTGATCAGTTGGTCGAGAAAGACGGCATGGGGTACAACTTCGATGGCAAAGTCAAAATCCTGATAATCCTTAGCCAGGGTGTTGAAGCAGTGCGGACAGGTGGTGACAATTTTCTTTACACCATATCCCTTGATGGTTTCGATTATCTCTATAGCCAGGGTTTGATAGAGGTATTCGTTGCCCATTTTGCGCATAGGCTCTCCGCAGCATTTCTCTTCCTTGCCGAGAATTCCCACTTTGACTCCAGCTGCTTGGCAGAGCGCAATAAAGCTTTTGGCAACAGTGATGTTGCGCTTGTCAAACGAGGCGTAACAGCCGACAAAGTACAGCACATCAACCTCGGAATCTTCGGCCAGCGATTTGATGCCGAGTGTTTCGGCCCAGTCGCCACGGGAGGCATACCCCATACCCAAAGGATTGCCGTTGACCTCGGTCTGTTCCATGGCGGTCATAACCTCTTCGCCGGGAAATTCACCTTCCATCAGAACGAGATTGCGTCGCATTTCGACAATCTTGCTGACATGTTCGATGGATGCAGGGCAAATGTCCTGACAGGCGCGGCAGGTGGTGCAGGCCCAGATAGCGTCGCGACCGATGATGTCGATGAGATTGGCGTCCGGGTTGTTGAAGGCGGTTTCGCCGATCTGATTGACCACTTGCATCGGGGAGAGTGGTTTGCCGGTAGCAAAAGCCGGACAGCGGTCCTGGCAGCGTTTGCACAGGGTGCAGGCATCAGCGTCGAAAATATCCTTCCATCGCAGATCGGTCAGTGCGCTGGCACCGAATCGTTCGGTGGTTTCGTCTTCCAGATTGACCGAGGTCAGTTTGCCGGTGGGGCCAAGATCAGCAAGAAAGGAGTTAGCGCTGGTGGTGATGATGTGGCGAAATTTTGTGTACGGAATAACTGCAATAAAGACCAACGCCAGCAGGAGGTGGAACCACCAGAGCCCAGTATGCAGGGTGCGCAGGCCCGCTTCCCCCAGGCCGTTAAGTATTTGAGCCATAACTAGGCCGACTGGTGACCAGGTGGCCAGTGGAGTACCCAGTTCGGTCACCGCCATTCGGGCGCCTTCAATGAGAAAGCCGGTGATAAGAATAGCCATGAGCAGCCCGTGCATGAGGGCGTCATCACTCTTGGTGATCAACCCCTCAGGGCGGATCAGATAGCGGCGAACCAGCAGGCCGCCAAGCATCAGGATCGCGAACAGTCCCGCGAGATCCAGGATGACGGAGAAGAGTTTATAGAAGGTTCCTTTTAGAAATTTGACGTTAAAAAGCAGGTCAGTGAAATCCGCTTGCGCGACAATAAGGGTCGTGCCGATGAACAGAATGAAAAAACTCCAAAAAAACATCGAATGGGCCGTGCCGGAACCTGGAACTCGAAAGACTTTGGTCTGCAGAAAAACGTTATTCAGCAGGTTCTTGATTCTTTCGCCTCGATGGTCGGTGCGGTCAAGCGGTTGGCCGATCCGGTAGACCTTAATCCGCTTCAGGCAGCCATAGACAAAAAAAGCCAAGGCCACCAGCAGCAGGCCATACATGGGCGCCAAGGTTGTAAACCCATGACCGATATTCCAATAAATTTCACGGGTAAACTCCATCCAACCCTCCCTTTCCTTCAAAAAAACGAACAACGTGTTTCATGCTTGTAGAAAAGAAGAGAGGCGGCCTGCGCCGCAACTCTCTTCTTGTTTATCATCAATAGGTTAGAACCGGCTATCCAGCAGCCGCGACAAAGCCGTGGTTTTATTATTTGGTCAAGGCAGCACCGATAACAACCCGCTGGATTTCACTCGTTCCTTCGTAGATTTCGGTGATCTTGGCATCCCGCATCATCCGCTCAACTGGAAATTCACGGGTGTAACCGTAACCGCCATGCAACTGAACCGCCTGGGTGGTGACCCGCATCGCGGTCTCAGAGGCAAAGAGTTTGGCCATTGCCGATTCCTGGGAATAGGAAAGGCCTGCGCTCGCCCGGTAGGCGGCGTTGTAAATCAGCAGACGAGCCGCTTCGACCTGGGTGGCCATATCCGCCAGCTGAAACTGCACGCCCTGGAAGGAGGCAACCGGTTTATTGAATTGCTCGCGATCCTTAGTGTAGGCAATGGCAGCGTCAAGGGCACCCTGGGCAATCCCAAGGGCCTGGGAGGCGATGCCAATACGTCCACCGTCCAGGGTCTTCATGGCGACCTTGAATCCCTGCCCTTCCTGGCCAAGTAGATTCTCTCCGGGAATGCGGCAGTTGTCAAACACTAGTTCCATGGTGGGTGAAGAACGGATGCCCATTTTAGCTTCTTTTTTACCAAAGGAGAAGCCGGGTGTACCTTTTTCAATAATGTAGGCGCTGATGCCGCGATGTTTCTCCGCTGATTTGTCGCTACGAGCGAGGACCACATAGATTTCTGCCTCACCGGCATTGGTGATGAAAATCTTGGAACCATTAATAATCCAATCGTTGCCGTCCTTGGTGGCGGTCGTTTTTGTGCCGCCTGCGTCCGAACCGGCGGAAGGCTCGGTCAGGCCGAAGGCTCCCATTTTCTCGCCTTTTGCCAGCGGCACCAGAAATTTTTGTTTCTGTGCTTCGGTGCCGAACATATAGATGGGATTTGCGCAGAGTGAAAGATGGGCGGATAAGGTAACGCCGGTGGAGCCGCAAACCCGGGACAATTCTTCAACTGCGATCGCATAGCTGATATAATCGGCTCCGGCGCCGCCATATTCTTCGGGGAACACGATACCGGTCAGTCCCAGTTCGGCCAGACGGTCATACATCAGGGCGCGGTCAAAACGCTCTTCTTCGTCGCGTTCCCGTGCCGATGGAGCAACTTCAGCTTCGGCGAAACTTCTGACCATATCACGGATGAGGTTCTGTTCTTCAGTCAACTCGAAATTCATAGGTGTTACTCCCCAAAGATACTATTGTTGCGTTTATAAGTTAGGCTTTGATTCGTCACTGCAGCAACACAGTAACAATCAGAGCCCTAATATTTAATATGTCGTACGAAAGGAACTCGCCGGTTTAGCCTGCAGCAATGCTCGGTTACTACTGATCCTTGATCTGCACCATCACCACTGAACCGGTGGCGCAGATTTTTCCTGCAGCAGAAACCGTCAGGTCAACGAGTACCTTTCTGCCTTTAATCTCCACAGGTTTGCCGCGGACCTCCAGCTCCGTGTTTATCGGGGTCGGTGCCAGGTAATCCACTTTGATGGAAGCTGTGACGAAACGCGAGATGGGTTTGCCATCTTCCCGTGCCTTGGCCGCCGCTGCCGTACCTGCGCCATGACAATCGATCAGGGAGGCAATGATGCCGCCGTATAAAAAACCGGGAAATCCGCCGGTGTACTTCGGTTCCGGGGTATAACGGCAGACGCTTTCCTCTCCCTCCCAGTAGCTCTTGAGGTGATGCCCTGCTGTATTCAGCCGACCGCAGCCAAAGCAGTGTGCATAATCATCGGGATACTGATCCTGAAACGCTTGTTCGTCCATTGATCTCTTCTCCGTTGTGATGCAGTGGTTCAAAGCCGGGGTAGTAAACCACCTCGACCTGTCTAATCGAGTAGCCGATTTTATGCCGGGGGACTTATTCGTAGGTGTAAAACCCCTTGCCGGTCTTGCGGCCCAACCAACCAGCCTCAACATACTGGCGCAGTAGCGGGCAGGGACGGTACTTGGGGTCGCCCAGGCCCTGGTACAAGGTGTTCATGATCGCCAGGCAGGTGTCCAGACCAATGAGATCGGCCAGGGCTAGCGGGCCCATGGGATGATTCATGCCCAGCTTCATCACCGTATCGATATCTTCTGGTTTCCCGACACCTTCGTAGAGGCAGAAGACTGCTTCATTGAGCATTGGTAGCAAGATGCGATTGGCGATAAATCCGGGGAAATCGTTGGACTGAGCCGGGGTTTTTTCCATGCGTTTGGTCAGTTCAAGCGTCGTCGCCAGCGTTTCGGGAGAGGTCGCCAGGCCGCAGATGACCTCAACCAGCTTCATGACGGGTACCGGGTTCATGAAATGCATGCCGATAACCTTGTCAGGACGTTTGGTATTGGCGGCGATGCGGCCGATGGGGATGGACGAGGTGTTGGAAGCCAGAATCACATGCGGGGCACAAATTGCATCGAGATCCTGAAATAGCTTGAATTTGATGGCTTCATTTTCAGAGGCCGCTTCGACTACAAAGTCAGCTGCAGCCATGTCTTTCAGGTCAATGGTGGGTTTAATTCGGGCGAGGATCCGGTCTTTTTCTTCTGCCGACAGTTTGCCTTTATCAACGCTGCGCTGCAGATTTTTGCTGATATTGGCCAGGCCACGATCAACAAACTCCTGCTTAATATCACTCATGATGACATTAAGGCCGCTGGCAGCAGCTACCTGGGCAATACCGTTTCCCATCTGACCGGCACCGATGACTCCGAATGTTTTCACTTCCATTAAGGCTCTCCCTTCAGTTGATAGGTGTCTAATTCAATTTCTAAATCAAACGTTAACTTTGTCGGCTACGCTGTGCGGCTCCTTGCTGTACTACAGGTACGATCTCGTCGGGCCTCGTTTGCCTTCGCGTTCTCATTTTTATTTAAAAATGGAATGACCGTTAGGTTTATTCCAAGTCCTGAGGACTTATTGTTTATTGCTGATGACCATGGCCATACCCATGCCGCCGCCGATACACATGCTGATCAGACCAGTTGTATATTGCTTGCGTTGCATTTGGTACATAGCGGTCACCATCTGGCGGGCACCGGTGCAACCGACCGGATGGCCCATCGAAATACCGCTGCCCAACTCGTTGGGTTTTTCAACGTCGATTCCCAGTTCGAGCATGCAACCGATAGCTTGAGCGGCAAAGGCCTCGTTAAGTTCGATCAACTCGATATCGCCTAGTTTTTTTCCGGCTTGCGCCAGGGCCTTTTGGATGGACGGGACCGGGCCCAATCCCATGTAGGCCGGATCCAGGCCGCCAGAGGCAAAACCTTCGATAGTCACCAGAGGTTTGAGCCCCAGTTGTTTGGCCTTGGCACCGCTCATCATCAGCACGGCTGCGGCGCCGTCGTTGATCCCGGAGGCATTGCCCGCAGTGACCGAACCGTCTTTAGCAAAAGCGGGTCTCAATTTCGCCATTTTTTCCATGGAGGTTTCCATGGGGCGTTCATCTCGGTCAAAAAGGACTTCTTCCCTGCCGACTCGTATCGGCACCGGGACAATCTCTTCGGTGAAGAGGCCGTCTTTGATGCCCTGCATGGCCCTGGCATGGCTGAGAACGGCAAGTCGGTCCTGATCGGCACGGCTGATGTTGTAGAGTTTGGCGATGGCTTCGGCGGTAACCCCCATATGGTAGCCGTAAAAAATTTCGTACAGGGCGTCGTAGACCATCAGGTCGTAGATTTCGCCGACCCCGGTCAGTTCCATGCGGTATCCCCAGCGGGCTTTGGGCAGGGCCATGGGCACCATACTCATGTTTTCCTGGCCACCGGCTAAAACGATCTCGGCCTGACCGGTCATGATTGACTGTGCCCCCAGAGCGATGGCCTTGAGGCCCGAGCCGCATACTTTGTTGATGGTGTAGGCGGGTGTTTCCTTGGAGATGCCGGCCTGGATCATGGCCTGGCGCGCGGTGTTCTGGCCCTGGCCAGCCTGCAGGACATTGCCCATGATGACTTCGTCGAGAGTGATCTCGGTGGCCGCCGAATCCCAGGTCCGGTATTTCGTTTCCAGGTCGATCAGTCCCTGGTCCTTGAGCGTGTTTGGTGCAACCGCCAGCATAGCTGAACTTGCCGTTGGCCGGAGGCCGGCTTTGCGGAGGGTTTCGCGCATAACACATGAACCTAGCGTAACCACTGGGGTGTTTTTCAGGCTGCCGCCAAAGGCGCCTACTGCGGTTCGGCTTCCGCTGACTATCACAACTTCGTTCATAGCTCTTGCTCCTTTGGTCGTATAGTGCAAATCTGCTGTTAGCTGTTTAAATCGCCTTTGAAAACTGGTTTGCGTTTTTCAAGAAATGCGCTCGTGCCCTCTTTGGCGTCAGGATTGGCCAAGCACAGGGCAAAGGCATCGCGCTCGATACTCAGCCCGGTCGCAAGGTCGGCGTTTAAACCCTGGTTTACGGTCTGTTTGGCCGCGCAGAGCGAGGCCTTGCCTTTGGTGGCGATGTGCTTCGCCACTTCATGCACTGCGGCCTGCAGTTCTTCCGGGGCGAAAATTTTGTTTACGAGGCCGATGGCTTTGGCTTCGGTCGCTGTCAGGTGCTTACCGGTGAAGATCATTTCTTTGGCGCGACTAGCGCCAATCAATCGCGCTAAACGCTGGGTTCCGCCGAATCCGGGAATGACCCCCAATGTGATTTCTGGCAGGCCGAACAGCGCCTTTCCGAGGCATAAATAAAATCGCAGGCCAGTGCCATCTCACAACCGCCACCAAGAGCGTAGCCATTGACTGCGGCGATGACGGGAATAGCTAACCCTTGCAGTTTACTGATGATTTCCTGGCCGAATTGAGCGAATTTTTTAGCGGCCAAGGGTGTAAGCGTGGCGATCTCAGTAATGTCAGCCCCGGCGATGAAAGATTTCTCGCCAGCTCCGGTCAGGATGAGAACTCGGATTGCTTCGTCTTTTTTAATGCTGTCCAGGGCATGGTCAAACTCCTCAAGAAGAGAGGTGTTGAGGGCATTGAGGGCTTTGGGACGATTGAAAGTCAGCGTTGCAATTCCGTCGGTGCTGGTAAGTTCTATGGATGAATAGGTCACCGTTTTCTCCTTATTTCAGGGTAATAAGAAATCACTTCTCAGGGTTGGACGAGGCGTACAAAAAAAGACAATGGAGGGTGGTCGCAGTAGACTCGATCCTCTTATCCATTTTAAAAAAATCAAAGAGGGGGGCACCTTTTCCTCTTGTCGGAGTGATATTTTCCTCGGTATCCCTGATGGAGTTAACCTGGCGAAAGTGCATATTTTTAGTCTATAGCCTCGTGGCTGTCAAACATTTTCTACCAGTTAATCAGTAGCGTAAACTCGTCCCAAAATACGCAAATAGGGCGGCTCGGGGGGACGAAACCAAAGAAAATGAGTAAATGGTGTCTTTGAGTCGTGAAATGCTCCAAGATACCTTAAGATTGGGCATCTTGAAGTAGGACAAAATACAAAAAGGGGGGGCGAGTTACAATGCTAGAAAACTTATATATAATATTACAATAAATGTAATAATCGGAACTTTTAGCTCAAAGAGGACAGGTATGATCGCAAGTTATGCCCTTTCGTGAGACTCAGTTTATGCCGGATACGGTAGCGGTGCAGGTTGATTGCTGATTCGGATACGTTCAGAAAATTGGCGATCTCTTTTGTACTCAAACCTTCCTTGATGAGATTGGCAATTTGCACTTCCTTGTTTGTGAGGCTTAAGAATTGTACAGACATTTTTTGGGTGAAGGGAGACACGATATCTTTCAGATTTGACTCAAGCACATTAATGTATGACCTGGACCCAGCATCTATTTTCCCCTTTAATTTCTCTATGTAAGGGAGGATGAGGAGTTTAATATTGTAGAGAACATTTTCTTCAACGATCTTCTGGTCTTCGTTCCGCTGTTTCAGTAAAACCCTTAAAGCTGCATTGAGATCTTCGAGTTCGTGAGTCTTTGCCTTAAGGTCGGATTCTCTTTTTTTTAGCGCTAATTCCATTTGCTTGCGTTCCGTAATTTCCCGGACAGTTTCGATAGCGCCAATGAAATTTCCATTGCTGTCACAAAGTGGACCTGCTTTTCCCCAGAAAATTAGATTTTTGTTATTCAAGGTAAGAAGATCGGTTTCAGCAATCAGGAGTCCATCTTCCCTCTTGAAATAATTATACATGTCCATTTCCGGCAATTTGTTCGGTTCAAAGACCTGATCCACCAGTATAGGCCTTCGGGTGCCGTAAAAGGGAATGGCGTATTCATAGTCTCCCTTTCCAAGAATATCGGTGGCCTTCACCCCGGACAGTTCTTCCATGGCCCGATTCCAGATGATTACTTTCCCTGCCTTGTCAATCGCAAAAGTGGCGTCAGGGAGGAACTCGATAATGCT
>CAITZN010000681.1 GCA_903896915.1 uncultured bacterium | reverse complement strand
GATCTTGAGGAAATTCGGGCCTTGATCAAGCAGCAGCCTGATGTGAGCGACTGCGTGGTCTTGGCTCTGCCGGAGACAAGCGGCCGCGGGCACCGTATTGTTGCCCTTGTGGAAGGGCTGGCCGCGGACCCGGAGGCAATACGGAAAACCCTGGCAGCCCGCTTTGAACCCTACGCCCTGCCGCGCGTCATCAAAACTATCGATCGTCTGCCGGTTAAGGGAAACGGCAAATACGACCGCGCGGCGATCGCCAGCCTGCTGCAGCCATGACAACGCTGAACGAGGGATTTGCGGCAGGCTATGCCTGTCTGAGTGCCTGGGCTGATCTGCTCGATCGAATTAATGTTTTTCCCGTGGCCGACAGTGATACCGGGGCCAATCTGCGCATCACCTTAGGGCCGCTTCGCTGTTGCGATCCTGACAGAGCGGCGGTGGCGGAGCGGCTGGTCCATGGTGCCACCGGCAATTCCGGCAACATTGCTGCCGCTTTTTTCAGTGAACTGCTCGGAGCCGAAAGCGTTGAAGATCTGCCGGAGCTGGCAGCCCTAGGTCGGGACAGGGCGTGGCGAGCGGTTGCCGCTCCTCAGAGAGGCACCATGCTCAGCGTCTTCGACACCCTTGTCGAGATGCTCGCCCTCTCGCCGCTTACCCTCACATCCTGCCCGGCTCTGCTTGCAGCACTGCAGGAGGCGGTCCTGGCCACGACCCAAGTCCTGCCCGATCTGCGTTCCGCAGGCGTCGTCGATGCCGGGGCCCTGGGAATGTATATTTTCTTCGACGGTTTTTTACGCGCCATCACCGGATACCGCGAATCACACACCTCGCTCTTTGCGCTTTTCCCAGGCAGGCTCGCCGTTGCCGCCGATTTTCACCCTCCTGGCAGCGATGCCTACTGCGTCGATACGATCATCGATCCGGCCTTTGGCAGTACTTTGAGCAAAGAAACCGTGGCTCTGCTGGGCGAAAGCGTGGTGGTCATCCCCGATCAGTCGCGGCTGAAAATCCACATCCATACCACTGACCCGCATCAACTTCGGACCAAACTCGCCAGTCTGGGTACAGTGCTCAGTTGGTCGGACGAACCCTTGTCTGCAAACAAGGGAAACGCTGCGCCCCGACTTGCAGAGGGGGGCTGCCTGCATATCATGACCGATGCCGCCGGGTCGCTGCCCCGGGATCTCGCCCGGCAGCACAATATCACCCTGCTGGACAGTTATATCATCCATGGCGAGACCGCCCGCCCGGAAAGCCTTTGTGAACCCAGTACGATCTACACCTTGATGCGGCAAGGCTGCAAGGTGACCACCGCCCAGGCCTCACTCGCCGAGCGGCATCGTAGGTACGAGAGCGTCTGCGAGGAGTTCGGCAGAACGATGTATCTCGCCGTCGGTTCCGTCTATACCGGCAATCATGGTGCTGCCGTGGCTTGGAAGCAGGAACTCGACCCGGAGGATCTCCTGGAGGTGATCGATTCCGGAGCGGCTTCGGGAAGACTCGCGGTCATGGCACTGCTGGTCAGCCGATGTGCCCAGAAAACATCGGATGCGGAAGCGGTCATCGCCTACGCCCACCACCTGGTCACGGCCTGCAGGGAATATATTTTCATTGATACCCTCCGCTATCTGGTCGCCGGCGGCAGGGTATCACGAGCCGGTGGATTTTTTGGCGATCTTTTGCACCTGAAACCGGTGATCAGTCCGACCAGGGAAGGGGTCCGCAGGGTGGGAATGGTCCGTAACCGGGAGGCCCAACTCGACTTTGCCCTGGAAAAAGCAGCTGCCGAGATTTCGAACCCAGCGCGCGCCCTCATTTTGTTGCAGTATTCCGACAACGAAGCCTGGGTGAGCGAGGTCGTCAATCCGAAATTCCAGGCACTCCTGCCGAATGCCGAGATTATTCAGGTCCCCCTTTCGCTGACCTCCGGGGTCCACATGGGGCCGGGAACCTGGTCCCTGGCCTTTGCCGAGGCGGCCTGAGATGCGTGCCGCCGTCATTATCCCAGTCTACAACCACGAAGCACGGGTTGCCGAGGTCATCCGAGAGGCGCGGCAACTTGCGCTGCCGATTTTTGTGGTCGACGATGGCTCTACAGATTCCACCCCTGCCATACTGGCGGGTCAGGAAGGGATCACTGTCCTCCGCCATCCGGTCAACCGGGGCAAGGGCGCGGCATTGCTCACCGGCTTTGCTGCTGCCGCTCCAACCTGCGACTATGCCTTGACCATTGATGCCGATGGTCAGCACAACCCGGCGGACGGTTTGGCCTTGCTCGCAATTGCCCGGCAAGGTGCGCGGGTGCTGGTGGTTGGCAATCGCCAGGGTATGGCTCAGGAACACGTGCCCTGGACCAGCCGGTTTGGCCGCGGGTTTTCCAACTTCTGGGTCTGGGCTTCGGGCGGCCCGAGGGTTGCTGATTCCCAGTCCGGCTTCCGTCTCTATCCTCTGCCCGAGACCCTGAACCTGGGCGTCCAGGCCCAAAGGTATCAGTTCGAGGTGGAGGTTCTGGTCTTGGCACATCGCAGCGGTATTGCCATCGCCGAGGTGCCGGTGTCAGTCGTCTATCAGCCCAAGGGGGTGCGGATCAGCCATTTTCGCCCTTGGCAGGATTTTCTCCGCAATTCAGCCACCTTTTGCCGGCTGATTTGCGACCGTCTGTTCCGAATGGGTCGCAGGCGATGACCATCGATTTTCACACCTTTCTGGTGCGGGTTTCCCGCCTGCTCGGGTCCTGGCTCTTTGCCCTGGTCTCTCGCATCATTGCTGCCGGCTATTTTTTCTGCTCTCCTCGCGTCAAGGAAAGCAGACGCCTGTACGCCGCTCTCTATCCTCACCGAAGCAGATACTATCATCTCTGGTGCACCTTCAGGCAGTATCAGAACTTCACCACCATCCATTTTGATCGGTTTCTCGGCAATCAGGGCAGCGCGCCGGAATGTATCCGTTTGGGAGGTGAGGGGCTGGAGGCACGGCTCAACCAGGGCGGGGCCATTCTGCTCATGTCCCACTTGGGGAACTGGGAGATGGCAGCCCGGCTGCTGATGCAGCAACGTCAGGACCTGCGCTTGTTGCTCTACATGGGCGTCAAGGAGAAGGAGGGCGTGGAGCGGACCCAGAAGGAGGAACTGCAACGGGCCGGGGTGTCGATTATCGGTGTGGATCAGGGGGTGTCCTCACCCTTTGCAGCGGTTGAAGGCGTCCGGGTGCTGCAAAGCGGTGGGCTGGTGTCCATGACCGGAGATGTGATCTGGCGACCGGATCAGCGCCGTATAGCTGTAACCTTTCTCGGCGCTATCGCCTACGTCCCGGAAGCCCCTTTTATCTTTGCCCTGGTGTCTGGTGCGCCGATCTTCGTCTTTTTCGCCTTCCGTACCGGGACCAATCGTTACCAGTTCACCTTTTCTGAGCCGATTTGGATCAAGTCTGTCGGGAGATCGGAGCGGCAACAGGTCATTGCCGAGGCTGCCCAGCACTATGCCGATCTGTTGGAAGAGGCATTGCGCACGCACCCCTTTGAGTGGTACCATTTTGACCGCTTCCTCCACTCGCCCTCTCTGGAGCCTGATACAGCTTAATGCAGAGGGAAAGAGACTTTTTCCTGCCGCTTTTTCTCGGATTATTTCCTTTTCCTTTTCCTGGAAATAAGGGTAGTATCTCAACTTTTCTGAGATCTTAGCTCTTTAGACCTGCGACCAAAATAACCCGCCATGACCAGAGATGTACTGCAAGGAAAAATCCTGACCATCCTTGTCCAGGATTTTGAGTTCCAACAACCAGACCTTGATGATAATCTTCGCGATGTCCACGGTTTTGACAGTATCGATGCCATTGAACTGCTCGGTAAAATCGAACGCGTTCTCGGCTTTCCCCTGACCCGGGAGGAGAAAGAAAAAGCCATGGAAATCAGGACCATTAACGATATTCTCAATTATCTGGAAACGATTCAGCAGGGCCGAGCCCAGTAGGGCGCCTGTCTTCTAAGCTGATGAAGCGACGCGTCGTCATCACCGCCTGTTCCGCTATCACCCCCATCGGGTACGGTAAAGAGAACATCGTTCAGAGCCTCCAGCAGGGTCGATCAGGGGTTAAACCTCTGCGCGACGACGGCCTCCTGACCGGCCATATCCACTCCCGGGTGTTCGGCACGGTGGATTATCCCATTGCCTACGAGTTCACCCGTTCACAGCGCAAAACCATGGGTCCCGTGGCTTATTATGCCTGTCAGGTTGCCAAGGACGTCCTTGCTGAATCCGGTCTTCCCCAGGAGTTCATCAGCTCCGGACGGCTAGGGGTGGCCTTTGGTTCCACCCATGGTAGCCCCACGGTGCAACGGGAGATCTACAAGACCTTTTTTCAAAATTTGGAAACGGAATTTTCCTCCATCGGCGCGGTCGATTATCTTCGCTCCATGGTCCACACTACTGCCGTCAATATCACCCGGATGTTCGGCATCACCGGCCGGGTGATCGCTTCTTCGACCGCCTGCACCACCAGTAGTCAGGCTGTTGGTTTCGGCTATGAGATGGTCAAATACGGCATGCAGGATGCCATGCTCTGCGGCGGGGCGGACGAGTACGACACCACCACAGTGGCGGTGTTTGATAATCTGCTTGCCTGTTCGGTCGGCTACAATGACCGTCCTGAATGCACACCTCGCCCTTTTGACAAAAAACGTGACGGCCTGGTGGTTGGTGAAGGCGGCGGCGCGGTTCTGCTTGAGGAATATGAGGCTGCCAAAAAACGGGGAGCGCCGATTCTGGCCGAGGTCATCGGTTTTGCCTGCAACAACAACGGCGGCGACCTCATCCTGCCCAACCTGCAGGGGATCACCTCCACTCTGCGGCTTGCCCTGCAGGATGCGGCAATCGGCCCGGAGGCCGTCGAATACATCTGCGCCCATGCCACAGCTACCAAGATGGGGGACATCATCGAATCCCAGGCCATCGAAGCGGTCTACGGCCGTGGGCCCTTCGTCAGCGGGCTAAAAAGCTACACAGGCCACACCATGGGGACCTGCGGGGTAATCGAACTGATTATGACTCTCTACATGATGGCCGACGGATTTCTGGCGCCCACCCTGAATCTCGATGAGATCGATTCGCGGTGCGCCATGCTCACACATACCCCTGGATTAATCGAGGCCAAAACCAATATCGCCGCGATTCAGAATTTCGCTTTCGGCGGGGTCAACACCTGTCTGTTGGTCAAAAACGGTCTCGAGGCTGTCTAGGCTGTGCAGCGCGGGGTGGTAGACAGGGTGCTCAATATCGGTATTACCCTGACCTGCTGGCTCTACTTTACCCTGGGCTTTCTTCTCTTTTTTTCCCCTTTCTATATCGCCGCGTATCTCTTTTCCTCACGGCGGGAAGATGCCTTTCAGCAATACAATCGGTCTTTTTATCGGGGATTCTTTATCCTCCTGCGGACCATTGCGCCCCGCCAACAGTGGCGTATCGATGAGCGTATTGCCTCCCTTCGTTCCTCGGTGATTGTTTGCAATCATCTCTCCTACCTTGATCCGCTGCTGTTGATCGCCCTGCTGGGTCGCTCTAAAACCGTGGTCAAATCGATTTTTTTTACTCTGCCCATCTTCGGCTGGGTGATCCGCACCGCTGGTTATCTGCCTGCCAGCGCCACAGGTCGATTTGCAGGGTTGATGCTTGCCCAGATGGCTACTATGGAGGCCTATCTCGCAGGCG
>CAITZN010000680.1 GCA_903896915.1 uncultured bacterium | reverse complement strand
CCGGTGACAAAGGCAATCTGCTGCGCGACCCATTGCGCCATGCCCTGATTGTGCACGACGATGATCTCCGGCACCAAGGGATCGTCCAACGGCTCCCGCATGACGGCGCACAGCTGTTCAAAAAGGTGCTCCAGCCGGTTGGACTGATGAAGAAACAAGGGCGTCTCCTACAAAAAGGTTGGTTTCGGGGCGCTGACTGTTCGGCAAGGGGGTGGAACTTATAATGCACCAGATGCATCGTTTGCTTGGGGCCAACGGATCCCGGTCAGCAGTGCATAGACAGTTTCGTAGATTCGCGGCTCGGAACTGGCCCTGGGACCGGCAACATTTACGGTTGCAACCTGCATGGCCTGAAGCCAGGTTTCGACCAGAACAGCAGCTTGCAGGCGGTCGACCAGTTCAAAATCGATGTGCAAGAAGGGACGGTCATGCCGGATTGCCAGGGCCTCGGTCAACGCCGATCCACCCGTAAGCGGGCCGAATGAAAAAATCAGGGTGCCATCGGCAGTCAGAATATTTTTTTCAGTGCGGTCTCGGTATCGGGCAGACTTGAGCTCCCTCAGAGCATACCGCGGCGCCAGGGGGCCATTTTCGGTTTTCCTCCCCTTGGGCAGCCAGCCGCCATAAGAGATTTTAAGGGCTATGGCCGCATCAAGGGCCGCCTGATCGGCACCCGTCTGCCCGCCTGAGATAATTTTCATGATTGTTTATCGATTCGGTTGCCAAGGGAATGCCCCGTGTATTGCCAGGTAGTGCTGTTGAGTGGCCAGACCCTCACGAGTTCTTTGGAGTTCACCTGCATCCCGATCAGGATAATCCATCGTGCCAAGCTGTTCAACAGGGATTGAATCTGTCCATTGAACACCGTTGCCAAGACACAGAAAAACCAGGCATTGCCCAATATCCCCGTGAACGGAACGGGCGACGCTGCCGGATCGAAATGGACGCCAACTAAGAAATACGCTATCCTACTGAAAAATAGATGAAATTTAGTTTTCGACCGGTTGTCTCATCACGATTTTTTCATTCAATTTCTTGACAAGAGCGAATCTGTACATTTATATGGAACAGTTTTAACTGCTGCAACCACTCAGAGTTGGTGTTGTAAAGTCTAAACCAAATACTGGAAACCCTTGCACAATGAGGAAAATGGTTACAGAAAATAGTGCACCACCCGTCTCGTCCCGTCGATTTTTTCTTGAAAAATCAATCCAGATAGCCTTAGGGGTCACCGTATTATCCGTACCGACAATCACCTGCGCCAAGGTTCTGGAAAAACCCAAAATTTTTGGAAAGCCCAAGCTTCTGGCAAAACGTTCTCTCTCCTTGTTCCACACCCGTACGCAACAGGAACTCAATATCACCTATGCCGTGGGCAAGAACTACAATCCAAAAGCACTGGCACAAATCAACTATTTCATGCGTGACCACCAAACCGGGAAAGCCCATCCGATCGACCCTAAGCTTCTTGATATCCTTTGGTCCATTCAGGGACAAATGGGACGTAAGGGAACATACGAGGTAATCTCGGGATTCCGTTCCCCCCTAACCAACAGACAATTGCAGCAACACAGCTTTGGTGTGGCCAGGCACAGTCTGCACATGAAAGGTAAAGCGATTGATATTCGTTTTTCCGGAGCCAAAACCAATCAAATTCAACTATGCGCATTGGGAATGAAGTCCGGCGGAGTGGGGTATTACCCTGATTCCGACTTTGTCCATCTTGATACGGGGACGTACCGAACCTGGTAGGCCCAGCACGAGAAGGATCATCGCGACCTGGCTCCCTTCTTCAGGCTTTATCGGCAAGAATGGCCAATCCCGTCCCTTTCGCGGCCAGGTTCTTAGCCAAGGGAACACTGGGCATCCCCAAGAGAGAAAGGCCTCACCTACCGCCTGTAATCAATAGTTTTATCCCGAAGGTGAATGCATGGAAGACCCTATTGCCGAAGAACTCGTCAATATTATTAAAAAAAACAAGGCGTCTGACTTTGAGGAGGCCTTCGAACGTGCTTTTGAACTGACGAAGTCCTATGCTGGCTCCGCCAATGCTCAGGCTTCCGCTATTCCTTCTGTTTTCGAGAAACTTTTTGAACTTTTTGTGACCGGAAAAAACAAATCCTGATGGCTATGCAGCCATAGATCAACATCGCCCGTACATATCCCCCCGCACCGACCCTACAAAAGGAATCTAAGCCTGCTCCCTGACCGTCCCGGCCCTCTTAACGCACCTGCAACTGACGTTGAATCATCTGCAGATCCTTCCAGGCCGCTTTTTTCATATCCTCATATTCCAAGAGAAAACGGGGATGAAAGGTTACCATGATCTGGATACCATCCCCGGCTTCTTCCCCACCATATCTAGAGCGGTGAAACTTGCCACGCAATCGAAGCACCGACTCACTGCCACCCAAGACTAACCGTGCAGCTGCCTCACCCATGGCGCAGATAATACGCGGCCGGAGCAGTTCGATCTCCCGGCGCAGATGGACCAGGCAATGCTGCTCACACTCTCTTTCCGGCTGCCGGGCCGCGCGGGGGCAACATTTGACAGCATTGGTCACATACACTTCCTCTGGTGTGAGCCCTATAGCCTGCATCATCTTCCACAGCATAGCATCTTCCGCCGTACCAAACAGGGTCGTCGGCGAAAATTCGTCTCCTTGACTGGAATAGTCACCGATAATCAAAAGACGGGCCGCAACCGGACCGACACCAAAGACCTGACCCTGGCGGACTGAAGCTAAGTCACATAAGCAACACTCTTCAACTGCTTGGCGCATGGCGTCAAATTGACCTGAAGTAGCAACGGTGGGAGCTGGCGGCAGGATGGGCTGCTGCAATGTGGAACGAGGAGGAACAAAAGGTTGAATCTTTTTTTTGAGAGGTTCCACCGCGTTGAGCTTTACCTCTTTCCCGGCCAAAAACATCTGTAAACCCGGCGTCAGCGGATACTGTTCGACACCCAACTGTTGATGCAATTGCAGACAGTTTCGGATGTCGGCGGCAACAGCCTCCACTGCGGAACGATCCAGCCGGAGCGCCGAAGGCTGTTCTTCATGGTCGCATCCGGCAATTTTCTCAACTGACAAAGTTCACCCTCATGTTCATTATTTACCTGTGCGCATAAAAACCTTTCATTGATCCTACAGTTGCCACGATTATCGCCAGCGCAAGACTTTGTACTCAGGGGCAAGTGTCTTATTTTTTTTTCTTGGGGGGATCAAACTCGTAGACCGTTTCATTCTTTTTTAAAAGGCCATGCTTCTTGCGAGCCACCTCTTCAAGATAAGTGTCATCGGACTGTAACCGTTTGATGTCCTTGGTCAGTTCGGCATTTTTGGTTTCAAGCTGGCTATTTTCCTTCGTCAAGGCGGTTATTTCCCTTTGCAATTTCCGATAATGGAAATAACCTCGACCAGGAGCAAAAAAAATCCATAGCAGAAAGAAAACAGCCACAACGAGGCCGAGGGCCCAGAGAATCTTTTTCTCTTGCCGGTTTTCTTCCGGTTTTTTTCGTATCACCACATATTCCTCCTGACCCAACCAAGCTCAACGCCGATAGCCATGTCTCAAAAGCAAAAAAAATGTCTGGTTAGCGCCTGTCTCACCGGGTTATGTACTCGATACGACGGACAAAGCAAAGGAAACCCGCCATGCCTGCAACGACTGACCGCCTATCACTGGATACCGGTCTGCCCCGAACAGCTTGGCGGCCTGCCCACGCCACGCCCGCCTGCCCATCTGATCAACGGCGACGGCAACGCCGTCCTGGAGGGCACTGCCCGGGTTATGGATTGTGATGGCAACGATCTGTCCGCTCAATTTATCCGAGGGGCTTCCATGGTGCTGACGATCGCCCAGGCGCAACACATTGATTGCTGTTTTCTCAAATCGGGCAGCCCGTCCTGTGGCCAGGAACCCCTCCTTGGGGTGACTTCCGCACTGCTGCTCGCCCACGGGATCCAGATCGTTTCTTTCTGATCCGGGCTCCACGTACTCATCTCCAGCACGCCTATACTCTAGAGCTTCCGCACGAACTCAGACAGAGGGCTCGCTGCCCTGGCCAATGTTTTTTTGAGTCTCCAAGCGCAGAAAACGAATCAACAGTATCCCGGATTCATACAGAAGATATAAGGGCCCCCCCATGAGCGCCATATTGAATACATCCGGAGTCGGAGTGAGTATGGCAGCCAGGATGGCGATAACCAGTATTGCATACCGCCTGTTCTTTTCATAGGTTTTGAGGGAAATAACCCCCACTTTCGCACTGAATACCATGAAAACCGGAAGTTCAAAGATCACGCCGAAGGCAAGGATAAACAGGGTGACAAAGTTCACGAATTGATTGATGGAGATCACGGCCTGCAGGTTTTGCGATTGAAAACTGAGCAGAAACTTAATCCCGTACGGCAGGGTCACCATATAACAGAAGGCTGTGCCACCATAAAAAAGAAAACAGGTGGCGAAAACAAACCAGAACAGCGTAGGACCGGTTACCCCAAAGGGTTTACCAATAGCTTTCCACAAGACGTACATGCATAAAGGCATCAGCAGAAACAAGGATCCGAAAAAAGCCATTTTAACATGCGCAAGAAAAGGCCCGGCCACTGAGAAAAAATAGAGATTCCCGCCCAGGTGCCCCTGGAAAACACCGAGCATTTGATTGGACAGAAAAAAAAAGCAACAGGGTCAACGCCGCAAAAGCGATCCCCAGCACCTTCACGGAATCACGCAGTTCCAAAAGAAATATGACAAAAGATTTACTTATCGCAGCCATAGCGTTTACAAATACATGTGTATAAAGATTTATTCTGCTTTCCCGGCAAGTTGAAAAAGGTAGCAAAACAGAAGGATAAAAGCAATTGAATACCCGTTGCGTTTCCAGGAATGCCGTGATAAAAGCCGAAGGAATCGGCAAATCGTCGGTGTGTCAAACCGCAACCTCATTCCTCTTCTTTTAACTTATTTACACGGATATGCTTGAATTACGCTTCGTCAGGGAAAACCTGGAACTGGTCCGAGAGAAAAGCATCCTCCGCGGGGTTGCCCCGCAGCTCATTGACCAATTTTCGACAACCGACAATCGCCGCCTTGCTCTGCTCACCGAGGTTGAAGCGCTGAAAAACCAACGCAACACGGTGTCCAAAACAATCGCCTCGCTGAAACAAAATGGAGAAGGCTTACAGGCCGAGCCTCTTATTCTTGAAATGCGTCATGTTGCCGATCAGATAAAGGAACTGGACACAAGCCTGGCTGAAATCGAACTCCAGTTGCAGGATATTATCATGTCCATCCCCAATCTCTGCCACGATTCCGTGCCGCCAGGGAAAGATGATCACGACAATGTGGAAATTAAACAATGGGGCGAAATTCCCACCTTCTCCTTTTCGCCTCTACCGCACTGGGATATCGGTGAGCAGCTGGGCATTTTGGATTTTGAAACCGCTGCCCGGCTTGCCGGAGCCCGTTTTTCCCTGCTGAAAGGGTTTGGTTCCAAACTGGCGCGGGCCCTGATCAACTTTTTCCTTGATCTCCATACCCAGCGGCATGGCTATACGGAAGTGCTACCGCCATTCATGGTTAATTCGAAAACTATGACCGGTACCGGACAGCTGCCGAAATTCAAGGACGAGCTCTTTAAAATTGAAGGCTGGGATTTATGGCTAATCCCAACCGCCGAGGTTCCGGTTACCAACATTCATGCCGATGGAACCCTCGACGAAGGCGAGCTGCCGGTAAAATATACGGCCTACACACCCTGCTTCCGTTCTGAGGCAGGATCATACGGCAAAGATACCCGAGGACTCATTCGGCAGCACCAGTTTGAGAAAGTGGAACTGGTCAAATTCACCACCCCGGAAAGCTCCTGGGAAGAGCTGGAAAGCCTGCTTGCCGACGCGGAGGCTGCCTTACAACTTCTGGGACTGCCTTATCGGGTTATCGCACTCTGCGCTGGCGATTTAGGTTTTTCTTCAGCTAAGACCTACGACATAGAGGTCTGGTTGCCGGGTCAAAATACCTACCGGGAGATCTCCTCCTGCTCCAACTTTCTTGACTTTCAGGCCAGACGGGCGGGAATACGGTATCGTCCCAAAGGCGAAAAAAAGAGCCGCCTCGTCCATACCCTAAACGGATCAGGACTGGCTGTGGGCCGCACCCTGCTGGCTATTCTCGAGAACTACCAACAGGCTGATGGCACTGTGCAGCTGCCAAAAGTCCTGGAACCTTATTTCGAGACCCGCTTTTAGATGAAAGACCACCGGGGCAAGGCACCGGTGGGTCTAAGCCTAGACGATCTTCAAGCCCTGAGGTTTCTCCAGGGCCAGCTCAAT
>CAITZN010000679.1 GCA_903896915.1 uncultured bacterium | reverse complement strand
TGTTTATTATAAAGACAATCTTTTCGTTTGTTTTCTCGAAACCATTCCAGATCAGCGCTGTCTCATAAATGATTAATAGATGGAGGCCCGGATACTATTTAGTCGATCTTGAAAAATCTTGTTTGCAGCTTAAGAGCGGTACCGATCTACATCCGTTATGACCATAAAAAAACTTGCATCATCTCAATCTAACGGATCAAATTGATCCTGGGTGGCATAGCACATGGGGCAGACCCAGGGTTCAGGGAGCTCATCAAATCGCGTCCCCGCAGGGATTGCATTCATGGGATCCCCTACCCTGGGATCATAGACATAACCGCAGTTTACGCAGATATAACGGTCGGTTGAGGCGGTGGTCATGAGTTACACCGCAAAATATTTTGCCTGGGGATGATGGACGACGATCGCCGAAGTGGTCTGTTCCGGCACCATCTGCATGTTTTCGGTCAAGGAAATCCCGAGCTCCTCCGGCTTGAGAAAGGCAAACAAGGGGCAGTGCGCCTCCAGATCCGGGCACGATGGATAGCCGAAACCGTAGCGGGAGCCCTGATAAGCCTGGGTAATGGCCCCATGGAGGTCACCTGTCCGCTTCCCACCGATCCCTAGTTCCTGCCGCATCTTCCCGTGCCAATATTCGGCCAAAGCATCCGTTATCTCGACGCTCAAGCCATGGAGCAGGAGGTAGTCATGGTAGGCATTCTCCTGATAAAGCCGGGCAGTCTCCTCACTGAACCGTCCCCCGATGGTGACAATAAAAAATCCGGCGATATCGCCACCGGCCTGGGCTGTTTTAAAATAGTCGGCAATGCACAGATAGGGAGGCTCAGCCTGCCGCGGGAAGGCAAAAACGTACGCCTGCCCTTCGGCTGCAACGATAAGAGAATTTTCCTCGGTATGGCAGCGAAAATACCCGTACGAAACCTTGGGCTGGAGCCAGCCTTCGACCAGGATCCGTTGCAGCAGTTCCTCGTATTTGGGCCGGACAGTGCCTTGAATCAGCTGCTCATACTCCCCCGCCCCCATCTTGCCGCGCCGATAGCCCCAGCGGCCACGAAAAAGCGCCTGGATATTGATCAGGGGGAAAAGCACGGCCGGATCGATATCGGTCACATAGCGTTGCCCGATAAAGGGCGGCACCGGCACCGGATTCGTCCGGTCGAGCACCACATCCTTGATCCCTGGCGTCATGGGCTGCACGGCCGTGACGCTGTCATATTTGGTCGAGACCAGATGTCCCTCCTCGAATTCACGCACCGCCTTTAATCCGGCAAAGGCGTCGGAGCAATACACCACCGCGCCGGGATAGCCAGGCGCACACGATTCGGCAACGAATTTCGGAGTCAGCGCCGCCCCGCCTAGCAAAATCGGCACCGTTAATCCGGCCTCGCGATACTGGGCCATGGAATCCTGCATGACCAGGGCGGATTTAACCAGCAGGCCGCTCAGCCCGATCAAATCCACCTTATGTTCCTTCGCTTTTTCGATGATTGTCTCGGTCGGAACCTTGATACCGATATTGTAGACTTTGTAGCCGTTGTTGGAGAGGATGATATCCACCAGATTCTTACCGATATCATGGACATCGCCTTGCACCGTGGCCAGGAGGATCCTGGTGGCGCTGCCGCCGTCGGCCTTGTCCATATACGGCTCCAACAGGTCCACTGAGGCGCGCATCACCTCGGCCGACTGAAGAACAAAAGGTAGCAGAAGCTCGCCTTTACCGAACAGTTCCCCCACATGCCGCATGGCCGGCACCAGGATCTGATTAATGATGTCCAGCGGCTTGAATCGTTCGCGCAGGATGGCGAGGATATCGTCAAGCCCGTCCTTGTCGCCGTCCATCACCCGGTGAAATAGCTGTTCCTCCGGCGTGCGGACAATGCCCTGGTCGTCGTCGGTCACCACAGTGGTTTTCCCGCTGAAATGATCGATGAACCGCATCAGCGGGTCCTTTTCCCCGGCAACCTGCCGGTTCTGAAGCAGATCGAGACTGATCTGCCGGTCTTCTGCGGATATCCGCGCCAACGGCAGAATCTTGGCGGCATCGACGATGGCGGCATCCATACCGGCGGTGACCGCCTCATGAAGAAAAACGGAATTGAGGATGCGCCGAGTCTGAGGAGCCAGGCCAAAGGAGATGTTGCTCAGGCCCAGCACGGTCAGGCAGCCAGGCAGCTCCATCTTGATCTTGCGAATCCCTTCCAGGGTCTGGAGGGCGGCATCGCGCAGGGTCTCATCACCAGAGCCAACCGTAAAAGTTAGGCAGTCAAACAAGAGATCCTGGGACCGCAGTCCGCATTCATCAACAGCAATAGCGTGGATGGCCTTGGCAATCCGCAGCTTGTCGTCGCTGCTCATGGCCATTCCCTTTTCGTCGATAGTGAGGGCAACGACTGCGGCCCCGTACTTCTTGGCGGCCCGGCAGACACGACGGATGTTGACGCCCCCGTCTTCCAGGTTAATGGAATTAACAATTGCCCGGCCCGGATAGAGCTGCAGGCAGGCCTCGATACACTCTGGCGTGGTCGAATCGATCATCAGCGGTGCTTTCAGGGCCCCGGCGCACAGCCGCACCATGGTGGTCAGGTCCGCTTTTTCATCACGGCCAGCATAGGCGGTACAGAGATCTATAATATGAGCGCCCTTGGCCTCCTGCTCCTGCGCGATCCGCAAGCAGGCCTCGTAATCGTTGGCCAGGAGCAGCTCGCGAAATTTCTTAGAACCGTTGGCATTGGCCCGCTCGCCGATCAAGAGCGGCGGGATCTCCTGCTGCAGCTCCACGGCCTGGTACAGACTGGCAACTGAGGGCTTCATGCGCTCACCTCCCGCTTGCCCGGTTTAACTCCGGTGAGCGTCGTGACCAGTTGCCGGATATGAGCCGGGGTAGTGCCGCAGCAGCCCCCGACCACACTGACCCCATAGTCGGTGATAAACCGTTTCATCTCGTTGGCGTAGGTCTCGGGGCTCAAGGGATAGCAGGTCTTGCCGTCCACCACCTCGGGCATACCCTGATTGGGGACGCAGGAAATGCGGCCAGGCCAGTTGCGACTAAGGTAGCGAATATGCGACTCCATGTCCATTGGTCCGGTAGCGCAGTTCAGGCCAAAGGAGAAGATCGGGTAGGGCTCGAAGGTGACAGCGGCGGCGGCGATATCGGTGCCGACCAGCATAGTGCCGGCGCGCTCGATGGTGACCGAGGCCATCACCGGGATCTCCAGGCCCAGTTCCTCCAGGGTGGCGAAACAGGTGGTCATGGCGGTCTTGATCTGGAGGAGATCCTGGCAGGTCTCGA
>CAITZN010000678.1 GCA_903896915.1 uncultured bacterium | reverse complement strand
CCACTCTGTGCCTTTGTGCCGATCTGCGAAAATCGGCTCAATAAGTTTATGCAAGGCAAACGGTTTTGCAAACATCGGGTGCGGTGATTCTACCCGATGCCGGCTCCAATGGGTTTCTATTGACGCTTGCCGTTGACTGGTTATCTTAAACGCCGCCGTATCCCGGCACCTGTTTTCCCCGATATCGTGATTTCCCACATTCCATAAGGAAGCCCTTCATGGCAGACGACGCAAAACCCACTTGGACCAACTGGCTTGCCCTCACCACGGTCTTTTTCTCGACGATGGCGGCGGTTTCATCCTTCAAGGCTGGCGGCTATTCGACCCGTGCCGTCAAGGCGACGATCGATGCCAGCATTGCCACCACCGAGGCCAGCAACCGCTGGAGCCATTACCAGTCGAAGAGCATCAAGCAGAGTGTCCGTGAGGTGGCTATGGACAATGCTGTAGGGAACCTGGAACGCGCCTGTTCGGGTTCGCCGGAGGCCGCCGCCCTTTCCAAGCAGGTGATCGTCAAACAGAAAGAGATCATGGCGGCCAAGGCCGAGAAGGGGGCTTTGCTGAAGAGCAACAAGGCGGACACCGCGGCCGTCGATGCCAAGCTGGCCACCGCCCAGAAAGAGATTGACACACTCAAGGCGCAAAGCAAGGCCGCCACCCCGGAAATGGTCATCGAATTGTCCGAGAAGGTGGCTCGCGAACAGCTGGAGATCGCCCGCTATGACAAGGAAAAGAACGATATCATGGCGGAAGCCAAAAAAGTAGAGGACAAGATCGCCGGCTACAATGCCAGCCGCAAGGACAATGAGAGACGCGGTGGTCCCTTCAACATGGCGATCCTCTACCTGCAGCTGGCCATCATGCTGTCGGCCATCGCCGCCCTTCTGAAGAAATGGCCGCTCTGGGCGGTCGGCAGTGTCTTTGGTCTCGTTGGCGCCATCTACTTCCTTAACGGATTCTTCCTGTTCTTCTAACGGCAGGTTTCAACATCGCGGCCGCGACAGGTCATTCTGTCGCGGCCGTTTGCTTTTCTCCAAGGCGTGTAACGACTCAGATAGGCACAAAGGCACAGAGTGGCAAAGGCACCAAGTGAAATGCTGAAGTCCGGTTCGGCCTCTGATGAACAAGCGGCAAGGTCACTTTGGTTTCACGACTCCCGCTTGCCTACAGCCTAAACCGCTATAGCCTATCTGAGCAGTGGCAGGAGGACCCCGCAACCCCACAGCCCCGTCCTTGCTCTATTTGCGTTCATTCGCGGTTAACTCTCCGTGTCTCCGTGAGAGTTGCCAAGGCGTTTTGATGCTGGCTCCCGTTCATCGGTCTCGGTCATGTGCGCCCAGTAGCGCCTAGGCATGAAGTTGGCCTGGCAGCGGGAATTGGCCCGTTCGGGGATGGCAACATGGTGGAAGAAGGTCTTCCAGGCCTGCTGCCAGGCCAGTTCGTCGCCGCTCAGCAGGGATGCCCGCAGGGTGCCGCCGGCGGCCGCCGCCTGTTCGAGCACCGGATCGACCGCGACCGGCTGAAGTGCTCGGGTATCCCAATGCAGGGCCAGGCGGCGGCCCAGATCGTGAATCACCCACGGTTGGTCAGTGGTCCGTTTCTGGAAGTGGCGGGCCAGCATGCCGATGACATTGTGATCAGGACGGAGCGGTGCGTAAAGGATCCCGCCATCCAGTTCCTGGAAACGGAGCAAGCCCATCAGCCGGTGTCCTTCGCAACGGACTTGCTGGGCGAGTCGGTTCACCCGGTCAACAGCTGGATCCGCCAGCCGGTGCGGCAGATCATGGCCGACCTCCAGTCCCAGCCGCAAATAGGCGAAAATCGCCAGTTCCCGGTCTGTCGATGCATGAAGAAAGGCGGCCGCCGCCTGGCCTAGAGCTTCGGCCGGAACCCGCCGCCGCAAGGTGGCGCGCAATTGGTTGGCCAGCGCCGGATCGGTGGCCAGCCGCAGTGGCGCGGCAAAGAGATCGCCCTGCAACGGCAACCCCTCTGTCACCACCCCCGTCGGCGTCTCGCCACGTTGCAATAGCGTGGCCACGATGGTCAGCAACCCATCGAACGAACCATCGTAAATGTAAAAGGCTTCAGGCATGGTTGGCTTTATTATGGTTATAGGTCCTATGGCTGTTATAGGTCCTATGGCTGTTATAGGTCCTATGGCTGTTATAGGTCCTATGGCT
>CAITZN010000677.1 GCA_903896915.1 uncultured bacterium | reverse complement strand
AGGAAATCAATGCGGAAGCAGTAACGGGCGACAAGGATATAGCCAAGATCTCAATCGTTGGCGTTGGCATGCGAAATCAACCCGGCATAGCCTCGACCATGTTCCAGATTCTGGCCAAGGAACGCATCAACATGATGATGGTTTCGACTTCGGAGATCAAAGTCTCCTGCATTATCGCCGAAAAATACACCGAACTTGCTGTCAGGGCCCTGCATGATGCCTTTGCCCTGGACAAGGAAAATTTACCATTGGAAGAATCTGAGTAAGGCAATGGCCCGAATCATTGAACTCTACGACACCACCCTGCGGGATGGCACCCAGGCCGAAAACTTTAACCTTTCGGTAGACGATAAAATCAAGGTTTGCCGTCAGCTTGATCGGCTCGGTATTGATTTTATCGAAGGTGGATGGCCCGGCTCCAATCCCCTAGCTGTCGATTTTTTTCAGCAAATGCAGGGTGTCGAGCTCAAACACGCTAAACTAGCAGCTTTTGGCTCAACTCGCCATTTTCAAAAATCCCCTGAAAATGATGCCAATATCCAGGCTCTGCTCAATGCCAAGACACCGGCAGTGACCATTTTCGGTAAGAGCTGGGATATCCACGTCATCGATGCCCTGCGGATCGAACTTGAAGATAATTTGCAAATTATCGAAGATTCCCTAGCCTACCTGCGTCCCAGAGTGCAACACCTGATCTACGATGCCGAGCATTTCTTTGACGGTTTTAAAAACAACCGAGAATACTGCCTAGCAACGCTCGGCAAGGCAATCGCAGGCGGTGCCGAGACCATCGCCCTCTGTGATACGAACGGCGGGACACTTCCCCATGAGATCCCAGAAATCATCCATAGAGTCCAGCAATATTGCGCTGAGTTTAAAAGCGATGTCCGCATCGGCATTCATTCACATAACGATTCGGAAACGGCAGTGGCCAACGCCCTGATCTGCGTTCAACTTGGCGCCAATCAGGTACAAGGAACCATCAACGGATTTGGCGAACGGTGCGGCAATGCAAATCTGACATCCATCATTCCGGCCCTAGTTTTCAAAATGGGACTGGAGTGCAATGTTGGCAAGAGTATTGACCAGTTATATACCACTGCTCGACTAGTAAATGAACTGGCTAATTTGCCGCACAATCGTTATCAGTCGTATGTCGGCGACTCCGCATTTGCCCACAAGGGGGGAGTGCATGTCAGTGCGGTGCAGCGTAATCCCATGACCTACGAACATCTTGCCCCGGAAAAAGTGGGCAATATTCGGCGCGTGTTGATCTCTGATCAGTCCGGCAAAGCCAATGTCCTTCATAAAGCACAAAAATACGGGCTCGTTCTTGACCCAGACGATCCATTGATGGCCTCGATTATCAGTGAATTGAAAGAACTGGAAAACCAGGGGTATCAATACGAGGCTGCTGAGGCGAGTTTCGAGTTGCTGATGCGTCGGGCCCTTGGTTTACAACGAGAATTTTTCCAACTCGAAGCTTTCCGGGTTATGAATTATAAGGATAGCATGACTAAAAATCCGATCACCGAGGCAACCATTCGGTTGTACGTTGACGGCAACGAGGTGCATACCGCCTCGATGGGAGATGGCCCGGTCAATGCCATGGATAGAGCGCTTCGCAAGGCCTTGACTCGTTTCTATCCCAGCCTGGAAGATGTGAAGCTCACCGATTACAAGGTCCGGGTCTTAACCGGTGAGTACGGAACTGGAGCCAAGGTCCGGGTCTTGGTGGAAAGCAAAGATCTTGAGAGCAGTTGGGGTACAGTTGGTGTCTCTGTAAATATTATTGAAGCGAGTTGGCAGGCACTGGTGGACAGCATCAATTACAAGCTGATGAAGGATGAAAAAGCAGTTTCCTGACACTAAATCGGCTCCGCTCGATTCCGCCATTGCCAAGGACAAGCGAACGCTTGTCCTTTTTCTTTTAGGGTTAGTGATGCTCTTGGTTGAGTTCTGGCCTGTAAAAGTTGATTATGTTCGATGCTACTATAAAGTTGCTCTAGATGAGGCCAGAGGCCAATGGCAAGTGCTCAGCCTTCCCGCTGACGATGCCCTAAGCGGACCAGAGATATTAAAGGCACTT